>JAFYNU010000214.1 GCA_017547975.1 Clostridia bacterium | reverse complement strand
GACGCGCTATCTGGATGAATGGGTGGATTTTGAAAAGAAAACCTGTCATTTTGATGATGGCAGCTTTACGGCCGTCCTGGAGCTTTGCGCCCTGGGAGCCAAGGATCAGGCTGAACTGGATACCGGGGATGCCATGCCCTACCTGAATTATACGCAAATCACGGCTTATAAGGATGTTTGGGGGCTGATCGATACGGAAAATCCAAAGGTCTATTGCTCGATTCCCTCCGCCACTGACAAGGGAACCATGGTGTGGGGAAGCGAATACCTGGCGGTTGTGGACAAGAAGGAGGTACGGACAGCCCAGGCGGAATTTTTGAATCACTATTTTTATGAGGAAAACCGGATCTATCTCCGGGACGAGAGCGGCTGGTTTTCCATCAAGACCGAGGAAACTGCCAACCGGCTGAAGCCATACGAGCCTGAGGAGGGGGAGGACGTATGGGTGGATCCGAACGAACCTGCTCTGGAGAAGGCTACCTGGGACCTTTTGGAGAATGCAGGGTGTTTTGCCTACGTAAAAAATGAGGTGACCGGGGTGCTGTTGGAGGAGGCGGGCCGCTATTTTGCCGGAGAAATTACCGCCGACCAAGCCGCAGATTACGTGCAAAACCGTATTTCCCTCTACCTTGCGGAGCAGAGTTGACCGAACATGCCATAAAAAAACCGGACACGAAAATCGTGTCCGGTTTTTTTATAGAAGGGATTATTCGGCCAGAGCCTTGACGGCAGCGGAAAGGGAGGCCTTGATTTCCTCGGCCTTTTCCATGGAGTCCACCTTGACCATGATATAAACCTTGATCTTGGGTTCGGTGCCGGAGGGACGGATGATCAGCTCGGCCCCATTATCCAGGGTGAAGGCGATGACGTTGGAGCCCACCAGGTGCTCGGGCAGGGCCTCCACCAGGTCGCCGGTCTTCTTTTTGCCGGTGAGATGGTTGGCGATGGAAACCACACCGAAGCCTGCGAAGGACTTGGGGGGATCCTCGTGGAGCATCTTCATGAGCTTCTGCATCTTTTCCAGACCGTCCAGACCGGGCATAACCAGGTTCATGGTGAGTTCGGAATAGTAGCCGTACTTTTCGTAGCATTCCATCATCACCTCGTAGAGGGTTTTGCCCTGGAGGTGATAATAGGCGGCCATTTCGGCGATCATGGCGGCGGCGCCCACGGCGTCCTTGTCACGGGCGTAGTCTCCCATGAGGTAGCCGTAGGATTCTTCAAAGCCCAGGAGGAACTGGTAGCCGTCGGCAATGTAACGATTCATGCGGTCGGCGATGAAACGGAAGCCGGTGAAGCAATAGTCCATAACCACGCCGTTTTCCTTGGCAACCGCTTCGGTCATGCGGGTGGATACGTTGGAGGTAATGGCCAGCGCCTTGGGAGCCAGGGTGCCAAGCTCCTTGCGGCAATGGATGATATATTCCAGAAGGAGAACGCCCATCTGGTTGCCGGTGAGGGTGACGTATTCCCCTTCCCGGTTGCGAACGGCGGTGCCTGCCCGGTCGGCATCCGGGTCGGTGCCGATGATCAGGTCCACGTCATTCTGCTTGGCCATTTCGATGGCAATGGTGAAGCCTTCCCGGTTTTCGGGATTGGGG
>JAFYNU010000213.1 GCA_017547975.1 Clostridia bacterium | reverse complement strand
GGGTAACAAGCATGTTTTTCTCCTTATCAGATGATTTCCGACACGGCGTCGTAGAGCAATGCGTATCGGGAATAGAGGCGGTTATAGTGGCGGACGGTTTCCCCGTTGGGATGGAAAACTCCCCGTACCTCCCCCATGGGGGCCACGGCGGAGGGCAGGTCGGGCCACAGACCGATGGCCACACCCGCCAGGGCGGCGGAGCCTGCGGCACCCACCTCGGCGGTTTTCAGGGCGATCACGTCCCGGCCCAGGATGTCGGCCTTAATCTGGAGCCACACGTCGGAGTTTGCCCCGCCGCCGGTGGCCCGCAGTGCCTTGATCTCCGGCATATAGTCCTTCATCCGCTCAAAATTCAGCCGCATTTCGTAGCTGGTGGCCTCCATCAGGGCCTTGTAAAGGTCGTATTGGTCATGCTCCAGGGTCAGCCCCACCATGGCCGCCTTGGCATCCATATTCATGTAGGGGGTGGCCGCCCCGGCAAAGTGAGGCAGGGCCAGAATCCCGGTGGGCTCCGGCTTTACCCGGCTGTCCAGGAGTGCATAAACATTCACACCCTTTTCCCGGGCTTCGGCCGCCTGGGCCCCGGCAAAGTTGTCCCGGAACCACTTCAGCATGGCCCCTCCGGTGAAGGAGAAGGCGTAGCAGGCGTACCCCAGATCCAGATAGGGCACCAGAGCGTAGCCCGCATCGTAAAAGGCGGCGTCCTCCGGGGAGGGCTTTTCGGAAAGGATCACCGGGATGCATTCCACCGTTCCGGTGCCGTCCATGGCTTCCCGGTTGGAGAAGACCCCCGAACCGATCATGCCCGCCAGCTGGTCGTGGGCGGCGGAAACCACCGTAATATCGTAGTCGATGCCCAGGGCTTCCCGGATTTCGGGACGCAGTCCCCCCGCCGCCGTCCCGGTGGGAACCGGGGTGGAAAGCAGGGCGGGATTCACCTCTGCCGCAGTGAAGATTTCCTCCGACCAAACCCTTTTTTCAATGTCGAAGGCACCGGTTCGGGCCGCCAGAGAGTAGTCGATCTGCCGCACTCCGGTCAGGGTATATACGATGAAATCCTGTCCCAAAAGGATTTTTTCAGCCCTTTGGAAAAGCTCGGGTCTGTTGTTTTTGAACCACAGGATCTTGCCGATGGAAAACATTTCGTGGGGGGCCACCCCGGCGATCCCGATGAACCGCTCGATGCCCACCCTGTCGGAAAGGGTCTCGATCTCCTCGATCCCGCGGGTGTCGGTGTAGACCATGGCGGGGGCCAGGATGGTGTCCTCTTCGTCCAGCATGACGAAGCTTTCCCCAAAGCTTGTGACCCCGATGGCGCCGATCTCGTAGGCTGCCGCCGCCTCCTTCAGCAGGGCCAGCACCCCGTCCCGCACCAGACCGAAGTCGATCTCGTGGTGACCGGCGGTACGGTTCACGTCGTATTCCTTATAGTAGGTGGTCAGGGCCTTGCCTTCGGCGGAGAAGAGGGCGATCTTCGCCCCGGTGGTCCCCACGTCCAGCCCGCCGACGGCATATTGTTTCATATTATTCATCAATATTCACCAGTTCGTATCCCAGGTAGGTGCCGAAGGCCTCTTCCAGAACCGACTGCCACTTGCCCTTGGTGATGGTGGTGTGGTGCTTGAAGCCACCCCGGGCCAGCTTGATGAGCTTTTTCTGGAGGCCGTCAATTTCGGCAACCCCGCCGCAGCCGAAGAAGCCCTCTTCGATGGGATCGGCGGTCATTTCACCCTCGGAGGCGTAGATGATGATCTTGCCGTCCAGGGTCATGCAGTTGGAGTAGGTCATGGGGAAGGCGCCGATGCGGCCCTCGTTGGTGCCCCAGCCGGAGCCCGGGTCACCCTTGTCGAACATCTTGTGGCTGGTGACCTTGCCGGTTTCGGCCATAAGCCCCTGGGCGGTGGAGCCGCAGTGGAAGAGGATGACCTTGTTTTCGTCGTCGCCGTAGTTGTTGTTCCAGTCCAGGCAGGCGGCGGGAGCGCCGGAGGCCAGGGAGAGGGCCCGCATGGTGATGGCGGAGCACATATCGATTTCGCAGGAGGCCACGATTCCCCGGTCGTTGAGCTCGGAAAGCAGGACGCAGGGGCAGACCCGCAGGTAGGTTTCCATTTCGTTCCAGCAACGCAGGGCGATGGCATCCAGGTGATAGGTTTCGATGTATTCGTCGATGACCACGCTGATCTTGGAAAGCATGATCTTCTTGTCCTCGGGTACGCCGGAGAAGTCGGTGTAGGCTTCCAGCTTTTCCTTCTTGGCAAGGACGGCGGCATCGTCGTCGGCCTTGGCTCTGACGAATTCAAAGAGCTCCGAAAGGTCGAAGGATTCCACGTTGATGCCATAGCGCTGCATGGTGATTTCGTCGAAGCGCACCGTCTTGAAGGCGGTGGTACGGGCGCCGATGCAGCCGATGGTGAAGCGCTTCATACCCTTGACCACCCGGCAGATGGCGGCGAATTCGTCCAGATTTTCCCGGAAGGCGGGGGTCAGGGGATCCACCACGTGGGGGGGCAGGACGGTGAAGGGCACCTTGTACTGGGTGAATACGTCGGTCACCGAGAATTTGCCGCAGAAGGCGTCCCGGCGGTAGCGGAAGTCCATTTTGCCGATGGTGTCGGGGTAGGCCTGCATCAGGATGGGGACTCCCGCATCCTGCAGGGCGGCGATGGCGCCGTTTTCGTCCACGAAGATGGGCATGCAAAGGATGACCCCGTCAAATTCCCCCTGGTGGGACTTGAGCCACTGGGCGTAGATGCGGCCCTCGTCCCGGGTTTCCACCGCCCCGTAGCGGGTGGCTTCCTTGTCCATCATCAGGTAATCGTAGCCGGCGTCGGTAACCGCCTTCACCATATCCTCCCGGGCACCCTCGATCAGTTCGGCGGGCATGAACCCCCGGTTGCCAAAATAAAGCGCAAAGGTCTGTTTCTTCATATTATTTTCCTCCTTCAAAGGAATTGATTTTCCGTTATGGTGCCATTATACCATGTTCTTTCCTGCTTGACAATAAAAAATATGCAAGATACACAATCCCCGTCCCGGGACGGAGGCAAGTTGAAAGCAATTGACAATGGACAATTGAAAATGGACAATTTTGGTGCGCACCGCAAAACGGCGCATATTTTTTATTTGATGGGCTTGTTGTAGGGGCCGGCGCCCTCGACGGCCCTTCGTAGGGGCCGGGTCTCCCGGCCCGCCCCGTGGCACCTGCGGCTCTGGGAACGAGGCAAGTTGAAAATGGAAAGTGGAAAGCTACGGAGTATGCAGAGGTTCCGCAGCCCCCCTCCCCGAG
>JAFYNU010000212.1 GCA_017547975.1 Clostridia bacterium | reverse complement strand
CGTTTGCCACTTCGGCGGCGGCTACGCAGTTTTTGGCGTTACCGGAGGTGGAGATGCAGATAAGCATATCGTTTGTTTTGCCAAGCCCCAATACCGCCTGAGCATACTGCAGGTCGGGGTCCACGTCGTTGGCAAAGGCGCTGGAAAGGGCTGCGGAAAATTCCGGCAGGGCAATGGCAGGAAGACCCACCTGTAATTTCGATAGAATCTCATCGCTGAGGGTAGGGGAAGCGGCCTTCATGGATTCCTTTTCTTCCTGGGGGATGGGCCGCTTTTTCAAAAAGCCCTTCATCAGTTCGCCTACAATGTGGCCGCTGTCAGCGGCACTGCCGCCGTTGCCGCAAATGAGGAGCTTACCGCCGGCTTCGTAGATTTCAATCAACCGTTCAATCACGGTTTCTAAATCTTCCCTGCATACTTCCAAGGCGGGATAACGGGTGTAAAGGGTACTTTCCATGGGACCTCCTTATACCAGGGCGGCCGCCAGGGCCGCGTAATCGCCGATGCTGTCCCCAAGGGCGGCGGGACGAATCTCGCAAACCGCCAGGGAACGGGGAAGGGCGTATTGCTTCAAACTGCGCTCCATGGCGGGGCGCAAAAGGGCTTCGGAACGGGCAAAGACACTGCCGATGACAATGACTTCCGGATTCAAAAGGTCCACCAAAATGGCGAGACCCTTTCCAAGATAACTGCCGCAGGTTTCGTAGACCCGGAGAGCGGTCTCGTCACCATCCAGGGCGGCCATGGCAATGGATTTGGCGGTGATGTCGGTGAGGGAGGCTCCTTCCAGGAAGAAGGCGGGACGGATCCCGTTTTGCAGGGCTTCCTCTGCATAGGTGCGACCCAATTGGGCAATGCCGCCGCCGCTGCAGAAGCCTTCGAAGGAACCGATCTTGCCGTATCCGGCAGGGCCGAAGTTGTCCAGGGAGATGTGGCCCGCTTCCCCGGCCATGTCGTTGGTTCCCGCATAAAGCTTACCGTCCAGAATCAATCCGGCACCCAGTCCGGTGCCAAAGGTCAGGAAAGCCATGTTGCGGCTGCCTTTGCCGGCACCATAACGCCATTCTGCCAGGGCACAGGCATTGGCATCGTTTTCCAGGTGGGCTTTGGCGCCAAAACGGGCCTCCAGCATGTCGGTCATGGGAATCTCATCCCATCCCGGCAGGTTGGGGGGAGAAAGGATGACCCCGGTTTTGGAATCCAGGGGGCCGCCACAGGAAATGCCGATGGCATCCGGTTTTTCGCCCGCCAGAAGTTCATCCGCCAGGTCGCATAGCCGCAGGATCATATCCCGGGGAGAAATGGTATGATCGGTGGGAATCTTTTTTGCCCGAAGGATCTCGGTTTCACTCCCGATGACAACGCCGCATTTGGTGCCGCCAATATCGAAACCCAATAGCATAAACAAACTCTCCTATTACATGTAGTTTGGGGATAACGGTGGAAAACAAAGAAGTTATCCACAGAAATTCACAAGGATATCCACAAGCAGGTGTGCATATCTCTCCTTATTCGACAATCTTCGCCAGGCTGGCCAGCCCCTCTTCAAAATTGACTCCGAATCGGAAATCCTTGCCATCCCGCAGGGTACGCTGGATGGATTCGTAGGTAAATTGCCCGGCAATTTGGATGGCTCGGGGCAGGGAAGCTCCCTTTAGCATTGCCGCCACCAGGGTGGAGCCGTATATGTCACCGGTGCCATGAAAATGACCGTGGATGCGGTCGGTGAAGGCGTAGCCGATCTCGCCGGTGGAGGTATCCAGACAGGCGCTTCCGAGTTTGCCGGCTTCAAAACTGACACCGGTAAGCACTACCATCTTGGGCCCCAGGGAAGCTAGCCGATGGAGCAAGCCTTCTATATAGGCCTGGTCATAGCTGTCGCCGGGATATGCTTCCCCAAGCATCAGGGTGGCTTCGGTCAGATTGGGTAGGATCAAATCGGCCTTGGCGCAAAGGGAGGCCATTCCCTTGGGAAAATCAGGGGTGAAGCCCTTGTAAAGAACCCCGTTGTCGGCCATAACCGGATCGCAGAAGAAAAGACAGCCATCCTTTTGGAACGCATCGACGTATTCCGTCACGATATCAAGCTGTTCAAAAGAACCCAGATAGCCGGAATAGATGGCATGGAAGGTAATACCCGGTTCGGTGAGCCAATGGTCCTTGATGGGGCGCAGATCAGCGGTCAGATCCCGGAAGGTGTAACCAGTAAATCCACCGGTATGGGTGGAAAGAATCGAGGTGGGAAGAACCGTCGTTTCGATCCCTGCCGCCGATAAAATGGGGAGAGCGATTGTCAGGGAACAACGACCGAAGCAGGAAATATCATGAATGGCGAGTGCGCGTTTTTGCATGAAAGCCTCCAAAATGAAGAAATACCCCTTGCCAAACAGAGAAGCTTCGGTGTATAATAGAACCATCGCAGGTTGACCATTGGTCGAAAGGGAAATGTGACGATCGGATTTCCGAAGGAATTTACGCATTTATTATAACCATTTCGGCCTGTAAAGTCAAGACAATTACAGAAAAATATCATAAAAGAAAGGAAATGGATCAAAATGGCAATTCAAGCAAACGGAATGTTCGGAAAAACCGCTGACGGCCGGGAAGTGCATTCCTACACACTCAAAAATAGCAAGGGTATGGAAGTGGAGGTCCTGGACTACGGTTGTATCATCCGCGCCATCCGCGTTGCCGACAAGAACGGCAAGGTGGAGGACGTCGTGCTGGGCTATGATACCGTGGAAGGATACGAAGTCAACGACGGCTACCTGGGTGCCGCTATCGGCCGCTTTGGCAACCGTATCTGCAAGGGTAAGTTCACCCTGGACGGCGTGGAATACTCCCTGGCCATCAACAACGGCGAAAATGCGCTCCATGGTGGTATCGTAGGTTTCAACCAGAAGGTTTGGGATACCAAGATCGAAGGAGATGCCATCATCTTCACCACCTCCGCTGCCGACATGGAAGAAGGTTATCCCGGCAACATGGAAGTGACCATTACCTATACCCTGTCGGAAGAAAACGGTTTCGTTCTGGATTACAAGGCCACCACCGACAAGAATACCATCATCAACCTGACCAACCATTCCTACTTCAATCTGTCGGGCAACCCCGATGATTCCATCGTGAAGGAATACATCCAGATCAACGCCGATTACATCACCGAAACCGATGAGGGCAGTATTCCCCTGGGCAATCTGATGCCGGTAGAGGGTACTCCCTTTGATCTCCGTACTCTTACCAAGATCGGCGATGGTATCAATTCCGACCATCAGCAGATCGTTTGGGGCGGTGGCTATGACCACAACTTCGTCCTGGGTAAGGACAAGCAGATGAAACTTGCCGCCATTGTGGAGGACAAGGAAAGCGGTCGCCGCATGACGGTTTACACCGATCAGCCCGCTGTGCAGTTCTATACTGCAAACTTCCTCGCCGGTGTGGACGGTAAGGACGGCGCCAAGAACAACTATCGCGGCGGTCTTTGCCTGGAAACCCAGAACTATCCCGATGCTCCCAACAAGCCCCTCTTCCCCAGCTGTGTTCTGCGTCCGGGTGATCTGTACCACTACACCACCGAATATCGCTTCGACATCATCTGATTTTCTTCGTCTTTTACCGGGTTACCCCATGGGTAACCCGGTATTTTTCTCTGCTTTCCCGGAAAGATATTAAAATATTTAATATAGTGTATATGATATTGACATGGAACGGCGGAATGTGTATAATAATGCACGTTGGCACATAAGTGAAGTCATAATTCCGAATATGGAAGATATTTCACCGTATTTTTCAATAGAAATCACAAAAGAACGGAGAGTGGACCCCCATGATTCAGGATCGAATCTATAATTCCCAAATGGAATGTATGGACCCGGAAGTACGCAGAAAGCTGCAAGGAGAACGCCTGCGTGCCACTGTTGCCCTGGAATACGCTAATGTACCCCTGTACCGGGAACGTATGGATAAAGCCGGCATCAAGCCGGAGGATATCCACAGCATGGACGATTTGAAGTATCTGCCCTTTACCGAAAAGACCGACCTGCGGGATGAATTCCCCTTTGGTCTGCTGGCCGCCCCCAAGGATCAGATCGTTCGGATCCAGGGGTCTTCCGGCACCACCGGTAAGCCCATCGTTTCGGGTTATACCGAAAACGACGTGGAAGTCTGGACAGAAATGGTGGCCCGTTCCCTGTCGGCAGCGGGCTGTACCCAGGACGACATCGTCCAGGTTTGCTATGGCTACGGTCTCTTTACCGGCGGTTTGGGTGCCCATCAGGGTGCCAGTCGCTTAGGTGCCATGACCGTCCCCATGTCCAGCGGTAACACCCAGCGTCAAATTATGATGATGCGGGACCTTGGCAGCACCATTCTCTGTTGTACCCCCTCCTATGCTACCTACCTGGGTGAAACCATCCGGGAAATGGGTTTGGTTCCCGGCAAGGACATCAAGCTGAAGTCGGGTGTCTTCGGCGCAGAGCCCTGGAGCGAAGAAATGCGTGTCCGTATTGAAGAACTCCTTGGCATCGATGCCATAGATATTTACGGACTTACCGAAATTGCCGGTCCCGGCGTTGCCTTCGAATGTATTGCCAAGCACGGTATGCACGTGAACGAAGACCACGTCATCGCCGAAATCATCGACCCCAAAACCGGGGAACAGCTGCCCTACGGCACCCCGGGTGAACTGGTATTCACCACCATCACCAAAACCGGTCAGCCCATGCTCCGCTACCGCACCCACGACATCTGCACCCTTTACAATGATCCCTGCCCCTGTGGCCGTACCACAGTCCGGATGGGACGCATTACCGGCCGTACCGATGATATGCTCATCATCCGTGGCGTCAACGTGTTCCCCAGCCAGATCGAATCGGTGCTGGTTGGTATCAATGGTGTTGCTCCCCATTATATGCTGGTGGTGGATCGTGTCAACTCTTCGGATACTCTGGAAGTCAAGGTGGAACTGACCGAGGAAATGTTCTCTTCGGATACGGTTTCCCATATTGAAGGAATCAGCCGTCAGATCTCCGAACAGATCAAGTCGGTGGTTGGTATTGCAGCCAAGGTCAGCCTGGTGCCGCCTAAGTCCATTCCCCGTTCGGAAGGCAAGGCAAAGCGTATTATCGACAATCGAAAGATTTAACAAGGAGGATATCGAATGTTTATCAAACAAGTATCGGTATTTTTGGAAAATACAAAGGGAACTCTGCGGGAAGTTACTCAGCTTCTTGGCGAAAATGAGATCAATCTGTTGGCTCTGTCGGTGGCAGATACCTCCGGTTTTGGTATTATCCGCCTGATCGTCAAGAGCGGGGATATCGATAAAACCCTGGAGATTCTGCGAAACAGCGGCAATATTGCCCGGGTTAACGATGTAATCTGTGTTCGTATTCCCCATAAGCCCATGGGCCTTTCGGAAGTATTGGCCGTATTGGAAGAAAACAACATTTCGGTGGAATATTCCTACTCCTTCTGCCGCAGTACCATCGATGATGCCGTTATTATTCTTCGGCCTTCCGATAAGGTACTCTGTGCCGAAGCTCTGACCAAAGCCGGGATTTCCCTGGTAAGCCACGATGAAGTGGACGCCTTCTAAATTTTAAACTTAAAAAACGCCTTCCGATCTGACAGCGGGAGGCGTTTTGGTTATGAATGAGAAAAAAAGACAGAGCAGAGGAAACTCCTCTGCTCTGTGGAAAAAACAATTACTTGTTTTCG
>JAFYNU010000211.1 GCA_017547975.1 Clostridia bacterium | reverse complement strand
CGGATGAGGGCCTGATACTCATGGGCCTTATGCTGATTTTTGTCGGAACTCCGATTGCGTGGTTATCATCGTTAGTATTGTATGGGTTTGGAGAGCTTGTAGAAAAAGCAACACTTATTCATGAAGTGTTGAGCGGAGAAACAGAACATACAGCCCCCCAAAAAAACCTTACTGCAGAGGAAAAGGATCGTATTGCAAAGGAGAAAATAAGAACAGCAAGAGAAAAGAATGCAAAGAAACTGTTCGATCAAGGATTGATCACGGAAGAGCAGTATAAGAAAATAATTGGGAAATAACAAAGACACTGTAGGAAAGCCTGTAACAAGAACACTCTGCGAAAAAACAGCTGCAACTAGTCGAGGTTGCAGCTGTTTTGCAGTTGGAGGTGTATTTACAGTTCCTTGAGAAACCTGCTCCCCAGATGTACCGGGATACTCATTGGGGTTTCGGATGGGTGATGCTTTGCCGACTGCCCCCGTCGTGGCTACGCAATAACACCCTTGACAAGGAGAACCAAAGGTTGGTGCGGATGATTTAGGTATATCCAGTAGGGGACGATGCCCACATCGTCCTGCCAAACCTGGTCATAAGCCGGGGCTACAGATCAGAATGGTACTGTTTTTATTTCTCTCCTTCCGTCTTCGCCTTCGGCGAATCCACCTCCCTCGTCAGAGGGAGGCTGGCAGGATTGCACAAGCTTAGGAGCCTCCCCCGTGCAAGGGATGGCGTTGCGTAGCAACGACGGGGTTTGTTAGCAGGGGAAGGATTTATCCTTTCCGACGAGCTGCCTCCCTCTGCAAAATGGCCCGTTCCTGTACCGTAGGGGCGGGTATGATCCGCCTCTTTTCCGCCTGCAATGCAGTAACGGTGGAGGACAAAATACTTGCCCACAGGGTCCCGTAAAGTTTGAACAGGCCTTCCGGGCGGATGTGGGCATCCGCCCCTACTTTATAGTCTATTCACGTTTCGGTATGCTCAATCAAGCTGCATAGAGGAAGGCTTATGTAAATGAAGAACAGCCGCCCTTTTTCGGGCGGCTGATGTGCGGTTTATTCGGTGTAACGCAATTTTGTGAAATCCTCGCTGGGGCGGATGGCCTTGCGCTTGTCGTCCGGGGTATCGGTTTCGCCGTTGCTGGAGGCCATACGAACCATCCAGGCGCCCAGAGCGTTGCGCTTTTTCTTGTGCTCGGGGTAATAGTTGCGCTGGAGGAAGTAGGCGTACTTCACCAGACGGTAGTCCCCGTAGAACTTGTTGTCATTCCCGGCAATGGCAAGGCCGGAGCCGATGGCCGATTTGATGGCCTCTACCTCCAGGGAATCGGCAAAGGCGATGGTGAAATTCCCCGGTTCCAGGGCATCCCCAAAGCAACCGTGGGAGTCGGAGCTGCCCACGATGGGCATGGCGGGACGGGCCTTGTAGTAGGAAAGCTGGATCTGGGTACCCACCTCGTAGGCACCCCCGGCGATCAGCTCCAAAACGTCGAAACGCTTGTGGTCGGCCAGATAATCGGTAATATCCTCGTGTTCGTTGAAGCCGTGGGTCACGATCCAATGGGGGTGGCAAAGGATGGAGAGTCCACCCGCCTGGCGGATGCGGTCGAAGATCACCTGGCAGGCCGCGGCGGCATAGCGGTCGGCATCGGTCATGGGCTCGGTGATGGCGGAAAGCTCGGCTTCCACAGCGGCCCGGTATTCGGCCTCATTCTGCTGGAACCATGCGTTTACGCTCTCTCGACCGCCCCAGTTGATGATGTGCACCGGGTTATCGGGGGAATGGACTTCTTCGCCGGGAACCACCAGGAAGTCGATGCCGGTGGGGGCAAAGAAATCCCGGGCCATCAGGGAGGGGGCGTAACGATAGTGGTCGGTGATGACGCAATAGTCGTAACCGAAGCGGCAGGCGGCCGCCGCCATATACATGGGCGAGTCCTTGCCGTCGGAAAAACGGGTGTGCAGATGGTTGTCCCCCTTGTAGGGGTTCTTGGCGAAAAGATCCTCCTCCAGGGCGTAGATTTCGTGGGTCTCTACCTGGGTGTCACCCACGTAAAGGCGGCAGATGTAGCAGTCCTCCTGGGGGAAGGTGACCGACAGGGTCAGGAAGTCACCTTCGGGGGAGAGGGGATGCTCTTCGGCGAAAAATGCCTCATCGGCGGCGGTGGGAATATAACCGGAATTGCGCAGACCGTATTTCCGGAGCCCGGAGAAGGGGAGGAAGCGGATGGAATAGCATTCCTTCGGATCCACCCGAAGGGGGAAGATCGGCTCGATCACAAGCTTAACAACCTTCCGAACCGGAAAGATTAAGTGTTTGATTCTGAAATTCATAAACAGGAACCTCCGCTTTTACAGTATGGTTGTAGTCTATCACAGTTGGGAACGGACGGCCGTTCCTTCTTTTACTTTATGGGAAGTGGTTTGCGAAAGGGGCAGAAGCTCCCTTGCCAATGCCGACTACCTCGTTCCAACCGGAAAGGAGGGAAATAAGTTCAGTTTAAAAACAATTGGCGTCCATTGCCGGGGTTCTCTCTTTCTGTTTGAAATGACCCTACACTCAAAGCCCCAATCTCTCCCGAAGTTCGGCAGGGAGCTTGTCAAGCAGTTCCTGGGAGGGTTCTTCCACGGCGCTTTCCGGGTCCATGCCATAAAGGTTCTGCCATTGGGAAAGGGTCAGGGGGGTGGTACCCTGGTACATGACAGGCTCCTTGCCGCTAACGTCCCAGAAGCGGTTGCGGCTG
>JAFYNU010000210.1 GCA_017547975.1 Clostridia bacterium | reverse complement strand
TGGGGCAACACCATGGAAAACGCCCTTGCGGAAGCCGCCTATATGGTTGGGCTACAAAATGCCCCCGGCGTGGCCCTGGCCTGCTATGCCCCCATGCTCTCCCATTTGCAATATACCAACTGGAAGCCCGATATGCTGTGGTTTGATAACCATCGTATCCTAAAAACCCCCAATTACCATACCCAGAGCATGTTCATGCGCCACCAGGGGGATCACGCTTTGCTTGTGACAGCCACCGAGAATGAACCCGGCCCCATTCTCTCCCGGCCCATGGGAGGCAGGATCTTCATCCGTGCAGATGAAACTGCCGTCAGGCTCTCCTCCCTTCGCCTAATTACCCCGGATGTTACCTTGTCTTATCCCGATTGCACCCTTTCGGAATCAGGCGAGCTTCCCCTCCATCAACTTGACGGCGATTTTCGTCTGGAATTTATCCTGGAGCGGATTTCGGGGAACAAAGGGATTCTGGTTCGTTTTGGACAGCTTGACGAGGAAAATTACTACCAATGGACCGTCGGCGGATGGCAAAACTCCGATTCCGGCATCGATACCCGCATCCGCGGTCGCGGTTCCTGCTTAACCCAAAGCAATCTGTATATCCGGGACAGCCACGCCTATCACATGACTTTGGAGGTTTCCGGAAGTCGGATCACCACCATCGTGGATGGAGAAATACTCAACCAAGTGGACGAGTTCCCCCTCCGACTCCGCCCGCTCTACCTGGCGGCCAGTTCGGAGGAGGAAACCGGCGATATCATTCTGAAGGCCGTAAACGTCCAAGACCACCCCGTCACGTCGGAGCTCGCTGTTCCTTGCCGGAGCTATACCACCGAAACCCTCTCCGGTTCTCCGGAGGAAGCCAACACCATGGATGAACCCGATCGCATCCAACCGAAAGTGAAGGAGATTGCCGCCCCTTGTAAGGCCTACACCTTCTCGGCTCATTCCGTTACCGTCATCCGTTTTCATCAATCTTAAGGAGGAAATTTACATGCGTATCGCCCCTGCTCCCCTGTACCGGGATCCCATCTTCGATGGTCCCACCGATCCCACCATCATTTATAATCGCCAGGAAAAGTCCTGGTGGATCGTTTACACCTCTCGCCGGGCAAACGTTCCCTGCCACAACGTCAGCTGGGTTCACGGCACCGACCTGGGAATCGCCTCATCCTCCGACAATGGCCAAAGCTGGCTATATCGCGGTACCATGAACCTGGAAGCCATTGAACCGGGGCGTAACACCTTCTGGGCTCCCGAGATTCTTTGGGCAGACGGCTGTTATCACATGTTCGTCAGCTACATCACAGGTGTTCCAGACAGCTGGAGGGGCGACCGTCGCATCCTCCATTACACCAGCGACAATCTGTGGGATTGGAAATTCGAACACGTGGTCCCGCTTCCCAGCCACAAGGTCATCGACGCCTGCGTACATGCCGTTCCCGGCGGCGGATGGCGCATGTGGTATAAGGACGAGGACCATCAAAGCCATACCCACTTCGCCGACAGCCCCGACCTTTTCACCTGGGAGCACAGGGGAATCGCCACCATTGACCAGGAACAGGAGGGTCCCAACGTATTCACCCTGGGCGGCAAATACTGGATGATTGCCGACGTTTGGGACGGTCAAGCGGTATATCATAGTGATGACCTGCTCAATTGGAACCGACAGGAAGGCACCATAATGGCAGGCGCCGGTAAGCGCAAGGAGGATGGTAACCGAGCGCATCACGCCGACGTGCTGGTTGTGGATGACCATGCCTACATTTTCTATTTCGTGCATCCCGGTCAAAAGGAATACGCATACGATTCCGAGCTTGGAAACATTCTGCACCGCCGCAGCAGCGTACAAACCGCTGAACTACGGCTTGTGGATGGAAAGCTGGTCTCCATCCGGGATGAGGAATTCGATTTTTATCTTCCTACCCTCTAAAACGACACAGACCCTCTCCGTTCTGAGAGGGTCTGCATGTTTTTTACTGAGCTTTCATCCAGATATCTTTTATCTCCTCCATGGAATACTTGTCGAAGAGTATTTTGTGGATTTTTCCAATCTTTTCGAGATATGCCGGATCTCCCTCGGTTTCCGCCAAGGCTTTCAGATGATGGGAAATAATATCTGCAATGGGGGTCAATGCGCACAGGGCAGCATGATGCTTTTCCTCCCCTTTGGTCAGGGACACCAGAGCATGTTCCCGGGTTTTGTAGAGATTAGGAAGCTTCTTTGCGGCCGCCATGGCCTTTTCGTGTTCTCCAAGTTTTTCGTAAACAAAACAGACGTTGAACAAAGTCGCACTTCGCACTTCCGAATCTTCCCCCCGCAGGATCTCTTCCTGTAACAAAACCGATTCCCGAAGGTTTGCTTCCTTCTCTTCCCCGGTACCATCCAGTTTTTCCAGGGAGGTAGAAAGCTGTACCAAAAGAAGCGCGTCACCCGGGTATCGTTTCAGACTTTCCCGCATCAGGGCCACGTTCTCTTCGTGCTTTCCCTGCCGGTTATTTTCCTTCCATTCTTCTACAAACCCCTCGTAATCCCGGCGAGAAGCAATCTCCTGCATACCGATTAACTCGTCCACCGTGATACCGAAATAGTTTGCCAGGGTGGGTAACATGGTAATATCCGGATACCCCTCTCCCCGCTCCCACTTAGAGATGGCCTGGAAGGAAATGCCCATGTGGGTGGCAACCTCTTCCTGGGTCAGGCCCTTTCGGTGCCGATGGTATTTCAGCTTTTCACCTATACATAATTTCATATTCCTTCCCCCTTTATCTGTATCCGTCCTTATTATACCGCTTCTGTATTCATTTTCAATAACGGCATTGTGGAGTATTTTACACGTTCCGTAGAGCAATTCCCGTATACGTATATGACCCCGACCAGCCATTCCGGACATGTCGGGGTCTCTTTTCTACTTATTCCACCACAAAATCGGTCCAGTCGATTTGATTCAGGACGAATACGTCCTCCGGTCCCTGCTCCATACCAAGCTTTTTGTAAAATTGTGTTGCCTTGTCATTGGCACAGGTATAGACAATGATATTTTCGAGTCCTCCCGCATCCTTTATGGCTCGTTCTACCATAGCTTTACCAATTCCCTGCTTCACGTATTCCCGCCGGATGCCAAGGTCGGTCAGGAACATCCAATAGGAAAAATCGGTAATGGCAAAGAGTACCCCCACCAACAGCCCTTCATCGGTTCGGGCGGTCAGACTGATGGCGGTCTTTTCCACCAGAGTTGCAATGCGGCTTTCGAACCGTTCTTTTGGGTATTGACTCCCAAGATCGGTATGACGAAGGAATTCGATATACCCTTCCGGGGTCAGACGTTCCGATTGAATGGTAATATTTTCCATACGCTATCCTCGTTTCAAAAATCCGGCACCGATGACGGTACCGGATCAAGCATTTGTCAGGTTTAGATTTCGACTTCCTTGTGTTCTGCGGCACTGCGGTAAATGCCATCCAGCATACGCTGTACGGTAATGGCGTCCTCCATGGGTGAAATGGGGGTTTTGCCTGTATTGAGGCATTCAGCAAAGTGACGAATCTCCTCCACAAAGAAGTCGTTCTTCCCGGTTTGGGGATGTATGTCCGCCAGATAACCGGCCTCATCCTCTGTATAAATGGTCAGGGGATCAAAGGTGCATCCTGCCTTTGTGCCAAAGAGCTGTGTGCCGTTTACTTCGGGACCGTTGATAGCCCAGGCAATCTCGGCCATCATGGTCTTTCCTCCCTCAAAGCGGAAGAACACGGTAGCAGAATCCTCGGTATCAAATACCCGCTTTTCCCCCGCTAGCGGCACCCAGCGGTCCACGCCCTTGGTCTGGAAATCGCCAATACGGTAAGAAGTTTCTGCCGAAACCGTCAGGGGCTTGGGTCGGCCCATCAGATACCAGGTGCGGTCGATGGCGTGGACCCCAATGTCCAGCACAATGTCGTATATCATGCCAATCTCGTTTTTCTCGTCGTCAAGCACAGAGATAAAGTTAAATCCAAACTCAAACGGAAATGCACGGTGAAGGAATATTCTGCC
>JAFYNU010000209.1 GCA_017547975.1 Clostridia bacterium | reverse complement strand
CCTCCGGAATCTCCATCGGTTCTATCGGAGTGAATGACGTTTCTTCTTCACTTCGGCTCAGTTCCTCATCTTCCGTGGGATGAACGACGCGGTACTCTGCCGCACTTTCCTCTCCGCTTTGATCGGTGGGACGTACCCCTAAGGAAATCAGTAATTCGCTTCCCTCCCGGGAGCAAAGTCCCGCCGCAGTTAACCAATCGGCATAGCTGGTTGACACCGCCATCAAATCTTCCGGATCGACGGTATGTGCCAGATCGGAAATCGTCTTCTCCGCATTGGGATAGGTGGCAAATATCAGAAGCTTTTCCTGGGCGCGGGTCAGAGCCACGTATAGAATACGGAGTTCCTCAGCATTCTGTTCCTCAATCGCACGCAGGCGAACGGCTTTGTGGGTTATCGTCCCATAACGAATTCCTCTCTCCCGATCCCGGATCTTGAACCCAAAGCCCATGCTTTTGTGGTAAATCGCTTCATCCGAAAGGGAGCGGGTATTGAAGGGGGCGGTGGTATCCACCAGGGCTACCACAGGATATTGAAGCCCCTTGGACTGATGAATGGTTAAAAGATGTACCGCATCTCCCTCATCGGCATGGGGTGCCGCATCCGGTTCGCTTCCATTTTCAACCGCCCTGGCCGCCGCTTTCAGGAAGGCGGTCAAGCCGCCCCTGGATTCGAATTTTTCAGCCTCGGATGCAATCAGATAGATATTGCGAAGTTTCTCTTCCCCATCCTCGCCCGAAAGGCAAAGAGCAGCCAGAGAAAGATCATCATACATTTGCCGGATCAGGAGCCCCAGCCGAAGTTCCATACGGGCTTCCCGCCAGGCTTCTATCCTTTCAACGGCCTTCCGGCTTTTTTCATTTCCCGCTTCCCCATGCTGACGAAGGGCACGGATAAAAGCAGTCTTTCTGTCGGTCAACCGGATTTTACCCAGTTCCCCCGGAGAAAATCCAAAGGCAGGAGACGTCATCACCGCAAGTAATGCCACATCATTGTAGGGATTATCCACCACCGAAAGAAGGGACAGCACAAACTCCCCTTCCGGGGTAGAATAAAGCCCCGGAGCCCGTGACGTCGTCACGGGAATTCCCGCACGAAGGAGGGCTTTTTCGTAGATTGGCATACGGTTTTTTGCACTGCGCAGCAGGACGGCAAAATCCCCGTACCGGACGGGTCGCTCCCGCCCTTTGTCGTTGATCCGCAAACCGCTTTCCACCAATTCGCGGATGCGTTTTGCCACCATTCTGGCCTCATATTCCCGTTTGGAAAGGGACGAATCCTCTTCCGAAAGGTAGATCATCTCGGTTTTGTGATAGGACGAATCCTCTCTGCCCAAGTACAGTTTTTGCTCTTCGTTATAGTCAATTCCGCCCTGTTCTTTTTTCATCAAGCGGGAAAAAACAAAGTTAATATAGTCGATTACACCGCCGCTTGACCGATAGTTTCGGTTCAGGGATATTTTCCGGTCCCCCTTATCCGTCGTATCATGGACGGCATAACGGTGCAGTTTTTCAACAAAGCCTTCGGGCTCGGCATAACGAAATCCGTAAATGCTTTGCTTTACGTCCCCTACCATAATGAGATTACGGCCGTTCCGGGTAATGGCGTGGAATATTTCATCCTGCAGGCTGTTTGTGTCCTGATACTCGTCCACCACCACTTCATCATATCGGTCTGCCACCACCAATGCCTCGCCGGTGGGCACATCCATCCCCTCCGGGGTTGTACGCCACAGAAGACGATGGGCATACTGTGATACGTCGTTGAACTCCAATATCCCCGCCCTGGTCTTTGCTTCCAGAAAGCGGACCGAATACTCTCGCACAAGGTTTGCCAGTTCTTCTGCGGCAGGAGCCATTTTTTGCAATTCGTCGGCGATTTCTTCCGGCGTTTCCTCAAACGCAGATTGGAGCGACTGTATTTCTTTTTTCATGTCGTCCCGCAGTGCTTTCAGCCGGTCCCGAAAATCTGTATCTTCGTATCCTCGAAGACTCCCAAGTCTGGCAAAGGTCACGCCTTTCAACTGCACCGTAAAGCTTTTGTGGCTTTTTGACGATTCCGATACTCTTTTCAGCATCTCAAAATCATCCAAAAAGGCCGGGCCATAGGCTTTTGCAAGTT
>JAFYNU010000208.1 GCA_017547975.1 Clostridia bacterium | reverse complement strand
CGTCATTGGTAATGACGAGGTCGGCAGTTCGAATCTGCCTAACAGCTCCACGGCAAGACCACATTTGTTGCAAGACAAATGTGGTCTTTTTTTGTTTTCTATGCTATAATGATAAAAATCGTCAAAAGGAGGCGACCTCATGCCGCTGGAGATCATTCGTCAGGACGTCACCAAAATTGCCTGCGATGCCATTGTCAACCCCACCAACACCAAACTCTTTCCGGATGGCGGCACCGATGCCGCCATCCACGCCGCGGCCGGCCCCGCGCTCCGTGCCGCCTGCCGTGCTGTGGGCGGGGTAGAAACCGGCGGGGCTGTGCTGACCCCGGGCTTTTCCCTGCCCGCCCGCTACGTGATCCACACCGCAGGCCCCGTCTGGCAGGGGGGAACGGCGGGCGAAGACCAGCTTTTGGTTTCCAGCTATCTTTCCTGCCTGAACCTTGCCCGGGAACAGGGCTTCCAGAGCATCGCCCTGCCCCTGATTTCATCCGGTGCCTTCGGTTTTCCCAAGGATCAGGTGTTGCAGATCGCCCTGGAAACCATCAGCTCCTTCCTCTTCCGGCATGACATGATGGTCTATCTGGTGGTATTCGACAAGGAGGCCTATCGGCTCAGCGAAGCCCTCTTTTCGGATATCCGGTCCTACATCGACGACCATTACGCCCATCCCTATCTTTCCTCCCGGTTCTCCCGAAATGACATGGTGTATGCGGACTATATGCCCGATCCTGACACCATGCACGCCCCCAAAAAGAGGCCCTCCTTCAAAACCCGGCTTTCCGATGCCATCAAGCTGGATGAGAGCTTTCCGGTCAAGCTGCTCCATTTGATCGACGCCAAGGGGATGGACGAGGTTACCTGCTACAAAAAGGCCAACGTCAGCAAGCAGACCTGGTACAAGATCATGAATGACAAGCATTACAAACCCAACCGGAAAACCGTGATCTCCTTCGCTCT
This sequence comes from Clostridia bacterium, assembly GCA_017547975.1. GTDB lineage: Bacteria > Bacillota > Clostridia > Oscillospirales > QAMX01 > RUG11797. Next base: position 2,690 of record JAFYNU010000208.1, on the reverse strand, counting down.
GGCCCTGGAACTGACCCTGTCGGAGGCCCAGAAGCTTTTGGCATCGGTGGGCTTCACCCTGTCGGAAAGCAGTTTGTTTGACGTGATCATTCGCTATTGCATGGAAAACGGCATATACGACGTTTTAGAGATTGATTCCATCCTTTTCCAATACGACCAGGAAACTCTGTTTTCCAGGCTTTGACCCGGTCAATCGCCGATTGACCCCTCCCTTTTCCCTTTGTGTTATACTGTGGTTGTCAGGTTGAGAAACCCGACAACCACTTTTTTATAACGGAGGAATCATCATGCTTCATACAAACCATATTACCGAATTGGTCTTCATTCTGGACAAAAGCGGCTCCATGGCAGGGCTGGAAGGGGACACCATCGGCGGCTTCAACGCCATGCTTGAAAAACAGCGCGGAGCGGAGGGTACCTGCCACGTTTCCACCCTTCTTTTCAACCGCCAAAGCACCGTTCTGCACGATCGGCTTCCCCTGGAATCGGTCCCTCCCATGACCCGGGATGACTATTTTGTGGGGGGCTCCACCGCCCTGATCGACGCCATCGGCGGCGCCATCAAGCATATCGAAAGCATCCACAAATACGCCCGCCCGGAGGACGTGCCCGCCAACACCCTCTTCGTCATCACCACCGATGGCATGGAAAACGCCTCCACCCGCTATTCGGCAGAAGAAGTCCGGGCCAAAATTGAGGAAAAGAAGGCCAACGCCGGTTGGGAATTCCTTTTTATTGGGGCCAACATTGATGCGGTGGAGACCGCTGCCCGCTTCGGGATCAAGGAAGACCGGGCAGTGAATTACCACGCCGATCCCCTGGGAACCCAGGCCGTTTACGATTCGGTATCCGATGCAGTGTCCAGTGTCCGGGAACGACGCTCCCTGAAATCCTGCTGGAGCGCCCGCATTGACCAGGATTACCGCAACCGCAAGAAGTCCCGCTGACAAATCCGCTCCCTTGCCTCCCCTGTGCAAGGGAAGGATTGGGGATTCTGCCGCAAATGCACCCCTTGGCTCTCCCTTTGGGGGATGGCATTGCGTAAGCAATGTCAGGGGGCGTCCCCGCAGGGGACAAATGCATTGCGAAGCAACGACGGGGGTGGTGCGTTAAGCACCGGGGGAGATATCGAAGATATCATTGGTGCGTGAAGCATCGGGGGAGATATCGAAGATATCAATCGTCCTCGCAGGGGACAAATGAACTGCGTTCGCCCGGGGACGCCCGTCCCCGGGCGTCCGGAACCTGCCTATTGCACCCCGGCCCCTTCCGGGCCTCCCGCCTCCCGAGCAGGGACAAATTCTTGAAATATTCGAATAAGGAGGAAGCCAATATGAAACCGAATCGCAACCGCATCACAGCCCTTGTGCTCGCTTTACTGATGACCGCATCCTTCCTTGCATCCTGTTCCGGGAAGGGTAAGGCGGAAACCGCCGATATCTACCTGGGAGAAATCGTGGACCTTGGCCTTTCGGAAAATGAGACTATCCTGGATATCATCGAAGCGGATGGAGAACTCCGCGCCACTGTGGGGGTCACAAGCGATGAAATGGCGGCCAGATACGGCACCGATTATGGGGTCGGTTTTATCATCCCCTACAAAACCGAATATCGGTATTACGATATGGATTTTCTGGAAGATACCGGAAAACGGGAAGCAACAACACCCTTTTTTCAAATTGCGCAGGATTCCGACCCAACCATGAACCTTGTGATTGGTGGAGAACCCTATCTCTACACCGATGAAAATGGAACCGAAACCAGCTACGGTGTCCGCTATTACCTGTATAAGGATGGGGAGAAACTGGGAGAGGTTCTCAATCCGCTTGGGGAAAATAACTACGGGAAATATACCCAGTATTCTGCAAAGGCCAACCTGGCGTGGGTGGACGATACCCCCTATGTATGGATGAATTATGATGGTTTCGAAATTGAGGTGTTCGTCAAGGATCGTTTTCTGAAAACCACCGAAATCGCTCCGGGTGTGTCCTATAACATTTGTGGCCTGATGGAGATCGGCGGAACGCCGTATGGATTGATTTCAGCAAAAAAATATGACCGCATCGAGGAATACAGTTGGTTTGAAGGTCGGCCTCTTTGGGAAAAAACGCTTCTGGTTCCCCTGGCACCCGAAACCACCGAGCTGACCCTGGAAGGGATCGAGATCGAAGGGGAAGCCACCGGTGGAGCATGTAGCGATGGAACCTACGGTTACTACATGTGCGGCAGTGAGCTTTGGCGCACCGACGGAAAAACCAGCGGGAGGATCAGCGAACTGATCTTTTGTGGCGTAAACGGTATGTCGGACGTTCGCGCCATCCGCTCCCTTTCCGACGGACGGCTTCTGGTGGTGGCCGACGGCGGGCTGATCGCGCTGTCCGAATCAGAAAGCTCGGTCCCTGCCCAGCGGAAGGTGTACACCCTTGCTGTTATGAACGGGGGATACGCCCCCGATCTTTCGCTGACCGCCGCCAAGTTCAATGCCCTTGGCAAAGATTGTCAATTTGTGGTGAAGGAATACAAGGACGTTACCAAACTGAATCTGGCGCTTCTTTCCGGGGAAGTGGATGTGATCGTCACCGCCGATCAGTTTTCCCTGCGAAATTATATCAAACAGGACCTTCTTGTTCCTCTGGAAGACCTCATTCCCGAACTCTTTGAGGAGGGGGTCCTGCTCGAAAACGTTGTGG
>JAFYNU010000207.1 GCA_017547975.1 Clostridia bacterium | reverse complement strand
AGGAAAAGAACCGAACGATCGAATCCATTCTCCTTGGTGCACTCCACCTTTTGTGGGCGGTATTCTGTGCATTGGCAATCATGTTGCTGATGTCGATACCGGGCGGTTGGCTGTGCCTTCTTTTGGCGGAGGTTCCCCATATAACGACGTATGCCTGGCTGAAGGTGCCGTTGCTGTTGGCGGCGGGATATATAGCGGGTGGTATATTTGCCCGTGCCTGCAAACTGCGGGGAGTCTATTGCGGTCTTCTGAGTGCCGGACTTTTAAGCGCCGCATTGTTTTTGCTAAGAGGTATCTTCGGAATATCTCAAGGCGGCATGGGTATCACAATACTGCTCCTTACCGTATCCGCTGTAACAGGAAGCGTGGTGAGTGCATGCAGACGCACGTGAACGGGAAGCTGTATTCGCTGGAAGATGCGCGAAAGAATGCATCCTATGTCCTGATACTTTTGATTTACCTGATGGGATATGGTGTTGCCGCAGTCTTTACACCCCTGTATGCTCTGCAGAATGCAGTGCCGGGAGTCTTCCTGTGGGAAGAGACGATAGGCGCGATGCTTCTTCGGCTGCTGTTTCCGCTATCTTTCCTGTTTATCTTCGCCCTGTTTCCCGTGGGAATGGTTTTGATTCCCAGCTTCTTTCTGTTGAAGGGATTTGTTGACGGATGTTTTATCACCTCCGTCATGAAGAACAGAGGAAGCGAAGAGCTTTACCGTATATTTCTTTCCATATGTCCGGAGTTGTTTTACTTTTTCCTGGTGGTTGCCTGGTGCGGCGCTTGTGCTCACTATAACGCCATTCGCCTGTATCGGGGAGAAGCCGGTATCCATCTTCGGAATTTCCATCTTTTGATTCATGTTACGTCAGACAAGACAATACTTGGCATCGTGGCATCAATCGTGATACTGCTATGTTGCCGATTCTGGCTAATCCCCCTTTTATTTACGTAAGGATGTTTTTCTATGCCGAATTTTAATTTGAAACTCTATAATTTTGAAAAAGAAGGAAAAGGCGTCGAAGTGGATGAAAAGAAGCCCCTTGGGGTTTTTCAAGTGTTCATCCTTTATTTCCGTTACTTCTGGAAAATGACCCTTTATAATGCGATTCAGTTTGTGAATCTCCTGCCAATCGTCTCGGTCATGATTGCCATGGCGGTGATCATGATGGGTAGCGAAGCCATTAACGAGCTGATTTCACAGGATCGCTTCCAAACCTTCAACCAGTCCTATCCGTGGGTGATGATTTGCATCAACGTCTATTATTTCTTCTCCGAAAATGCATTTATCCAGGTTATTGGCACGATCCTGTTTGCGGCGGCGATACTTTCTGTGGGTCCTCTTTCTGCGGGCTTCTTCTATGCCGCACGGAATACAACCAGAGAAGAACACGTCTTTACTTCTGACATCTTCTCGCAAGCCTGGGAAAATCGGAAACAGGCGATCCTTGTGGGCCTTTTGGACGTGGCGGCCGCTTTTGCAGTATTGATTTACTTCACTACCGACTTCTCATACCTGAACTACGGCTATGGACAAGTCATGGGATTCCTGAAGTACTTTGCCCTGCTGATCTATGTATTCTATCTTGTGATTCGGGTGTATGTTTACACCATTATGGTCACCTTTGATATGCCCTTAAAAGAAATCTTTAAGGCGGCTATCCTGCTGACCTATTCTCATCTGCCCCGCCCCCTGGTGATCTGGATTACCATGGCGGCTGTTGTACTGGCCAACCTTTATCTGCCGTTGCCGTCGCTTCTTTTGGTACCCCTCCTGGACTTCTCGCTGGTCAATTTTATTTCGGGATTCGTGGTATACAAGCCCATTGATAAGTATATGATCCAGCCTACGCTGAAGGAACAGAATCAGGAAAATGGAAACTAAAATAGATACCGGAACAGCGTGCTGTTCCGGTATTTTTTACGTTATGTTAGCAAGATCGCGGATGACTTCACCGGCAATCATCAAGCCGGCAACCGAAGGGACGAAGGAAATGCTGGCGGGCGAGCTTCGCTTTTTTACAACCGTTTCTTCTTCTGCGGTTTCCGGAGCAGGGGAGATGGGTATTTCCTCGGAATAAAGAACCTTCAGGTGGGAGATGCCGTATTTCTTGATCTCACGGCGAATGACACGAGCCAAGGGACAAACGCTGGTTTTTTGAATGTCGGCAATTTTAAACCGATCGGGGTGCAATTTGTTTCCGGTACCCATGGAGGAAAGAATCGGAATTTGCTTTTCGTGAGCAATGCGAATCAGAAGCAGCTTGCTGGTGACCGAATCGATGGCATCGATGATGTAGTCGTAGTCAGAAAAAGGGAACTCTTCCATGGTACTTGCATCAAAGAAAACAGGATGACAGGAGACAACGGCATCAGGATTGATGTCCGCAATTCGGTCCCGCATGACGTCGGTTTTCAACTTACCGATGGTGGAGCGAAGGGCCACCAGTTGTCGATTCAGGTTGGTAGGAGAAACCCGGTCAGCATCCACAAGGGTGATCTTTCCAACCCCCGCACGGGCGATGGCTTCGGCTGAAAAGGAGCCGACGCCGCCAATGCCAAAGATGGCAACGTGAGCGTTATGCAGTTTTTGGCAGGCATCCTCTCCAATGAGACGGCGGGTTCGGTCGGTGAAAAGCTCCATTGCAAAAAACTCCTTATATGGATTTCCTATATTATATCATAAAATATGGGAATTGTTTAGTCGTGGGTATTGATTTTTGCAAAAAATCCAGGTATAATCCAAACCATAAAACAAAAACGGAGGATACAAACATGTTAAAAGGAATTCCCGATATTATCAGCCCCGAACTCTTGAAGATATTAGACGAGATGGGCCACGGCGATGAAATTGTCATTGCGGATGGCAACTTCCCCACCGCATCCATGGGCCAGCGCGAGGTTCGCGCCGATGGACACGGCGT
>JAFYNU010000206.1 GCA_017547975.1 Clostridia bacterium | reverse complement strand
ATACCATATCCGTACTCTGTGTACAATTCATTTCTCGTTTTTTTCCAAAATCCCCCGGTCAAGCCGATCCACAATATCCGCAATGGCATGGTCGTTGTTGCTCACCGTGATATAGTCGGCCACCGCCTTGGCTTCCTCCACCGCATTTTCCACCGCAAAGCCCATACCCGCCGCCCCGATCATGGAAACGTCGTTGTTGTAGTCCCCCACCGCAATGGTGTTTTCCGGGGTAATCCCCAGGAGCTCCGCCATTTTCATAAGGGCGCTCCCCTTGTTGATCCCCTTGGGCAGGATTTCGTAAAGCCAGCTTTCCGAACGGATAAAGTCGAAATCGCAGGCCCTTGGATGCTCGTTCAAAAGCTTTGCCAACAGGAGAATCTTCTCCACGTCCAGATGTGCGAATACGATCTTCATGACAGGCTCTTCAATTTCCTCCAGACGGCAGAGCAGCCTCGGCAGATTACAGCCCTTCCGAAAGACCTCCATGGCGGGATTTTCCCGGTGGAAGTATACCGCCTTTTCGGTGTTTGGCTGGATCCCCATTTCGGGCATTTCTGCCTCCACCGCATCGATCAGCTCCTTCACCCCTTCCCCCAGGGTTCTTGCCCAGAGGTAACGGTTTTGCTCCCCATCGTAAATGGCTCCGCCGTTGAAGCAGCCGTAGGGAGCATTGGGTTGGACAAGTCGATATATCTCCCCTGTGGTGGCGGGGACCCGCCCGGTGATAAAGGTAAAGAGCCCGCCCTCCGACTTGAAGTAGGCAATGGCGTCCAGATTTTCCTTGGATACCCTCTTGTCATCCCCGTACAGGGTTCCGTCCAAGTCGGTGCAAAAGAGCATTCCTTCAAATTTTTTCAAACAAACACATCCTCTTATTTTACGTAGAAGGCCTTCATATCGGTGATTTTGTGCGCCCCGTCGGCGGCATTGACCACCACCTCGTATTTGGAGGCCCGCATGGGGCTGAATTTACAAATCAGCTTGTGCCCCAGGGTTTTTCCTTCAAACACCTGAATCTTCTTGTTTTTGTAGAGGGGCAAATAGGCATACACCGAGAAGGAGGTGATTTTCTGCCCACCGCTCAGGTCTTCGCTGAGGACCAGGGTATTGGAAAGCCGCCCCTCCTCCGGCATGGCCCAGTCGGGGTCATCCGCCTCCCGGTGGGAGATTACGTAGCTGTCCCCATTCTGCACCGGCGGGGTGTAATCCAGGGGGCTTCCGTAGGCCGCCCGAATCTTTTCACCCAGCTCCAGGAAGCGTTTGGTATCCGCTTCGGGAAGCAGTCCCCGGTTGTCGGGGCCGATATTCAAAAGGAAGTTGGAGCCGTGTCCCACCGACATTTCGTACATACCGAAAAGCTCCTCGGCAGATTTCAGGGTATCCTCGTTCAAATCGTAGAACCAGGTATTCCGGATCTTGCAATCGCATTCGGCAGGCAGGAACATGGCAGAGGACAGATTTTGTTCTTCCTTTGCCAGTTCGGAAAAGTCGGTTTTGTTCACCACCAGGGGGTTATGGAGGGAGGCATAGCCGTCCTCGTTACCCACCCAGCGCACGCCGGGGCTCCATTCGGGATCACAGAAGGTGAGGATAGCGGGTTGGAGCCGATCGATTTCCGAAACGATCCGGGCCTTGTCGAACTCATGCCCCTCCGACCCGCACCCGTCGAACCACAGGTAGTCGATTTTCCCGTAATTGGTCAGGAGTTCGCTGATCTGGTTAATGAAATAGTCGTCATATTCTCTGGCATTTTGGAAGTCAATGGCATATTTGCCCCACTGGGCCGGGGAGTAGTAAAGCCCCACCTTCAGGCCCGCCTTGCGGCAGGCGTCCACAAATTCCCGTACCACATCCCCCTTGCCGTCCTTCCAGGGGGTTCCCGCCACGCTGTAGGCCGAATACTTAGTGGGCCACAGGGCGAAGCCATCGTGATGCTTGCAGGTCAGGATGGCGTAGGTGGCGCCCCCGGCTTTTGCGGTGGCCACCCAGCTTTCGCAGTCCAGCCCGGTGGGGTTGAAGCCCTCCAGGGGCATTTCCTTCCCGTCCCAATCCCGGTGTCCCGGGAAGAAGGAACGAATGCCAAAATGAAAGAATACCCCGAATTCCCAATTCAAAAAGTCGATTTTCTTTTCAAAGCTGTTCATGCGTTCTCCTCCTCGGATTCGATGGAAAGCCACATGTGCATCACGTTGACCCGCTCCCTGTCGTAGGATTCGGAGAATTGGATCAGCATACGGTTCTTCCCGTCCCGATCGGTCAGCACAAGGTTATTGGAATAGTAGCAGGCGCAGGGGTAAGAGAGCGATCGGACGGCACTGCCCTCGTCCCAGTTTTCTCCGTCGCGGGAGGTGTAGAGCATGAATCGCTTCAGCTCCATGGACCGGCCGTGGGCAACGAATACCCCGTCAATCAGGTTGATCTGGGGATTCCGCAGACCTCCCTTCACCTGGCACTGGGTGGCCTTGCCCCAGGTCTTACCCTTGTCGGGGCTCACCGCGTGGTCGATCTTCGACTCGTCCCCCCGGTTGTAGGCATATACGTGGAGATTGCCCTTCCCATCAAAGAGCATGGCACCATAGCCCCGCAGTTCGGTGGGAATGGGTACCACACAAAGCTCCCGGAAGCTTTCGCCGTCGTCACGGCTTTCGAAAATGCGGTAGAGGTGTTCCTCGTTCCAACCGCAGAAATCCCCGGTGCCGTCGTTGCAGAATTCCAGGGCGTAGATCACCCCGTCATGGTAGCAGGCATCGTAAACCCGTCCCTTGTAGGAACACATTTCCCGGGGCTCGCTCCAGCTTTTCCCTCCGTCCCGGCTGATGACCACCATGGGGGTGTCCCAGGGCTGGCACAGGGCGTGGGCATCGTTACGCAGGCAGATGGCCACGATGGCGCCGCTGTCGGTTCCCACCGCCTTTTCCACCGAAATCACGTGTTCCCCGTCCAGAAGGGCTTCCATGGAGTAGGGGAAGGTATGAATTTCCGAAAAGGTCTCCCCGCCGTCCTCCGACAGCCGGTACTCCACGTAGCCGAAGGTGGAGTGGCCGCAGTGAATTTTCGCCGAGCTATTGGCATTGAAGTCGATGACCCGCCCCGGCGCATACTCCACCATGGCGTGGGTCATGTGCCCGCTTCTGCCCCGGGACTGGTTGTCCACGTACAGGGTGGGCTCCGAAAGGGCTACGCTGAACCCGTCACGCAAAATTTTCATACTCATGTCCTCCTTTTGGAAGTCTGTGTTGGTATTATATTAGCACCGAAAAGGCGGAAAAGCAAGAAAAACCGGAGCATGACACCGTCATAAACCGGTTTTTCTTTCGGGCGGCACCCATTCAGGGTGCCGGTCACGGCCCAATTACCGCCATCAGCCGGGCGCAACTTTCACAAAAGCAGGTGAGCCCCTATCATACTGCCTGGGCAGGGAAGAATCAAGGGCAATTTAACCCGGTCGAGCCTTGGAAAAAACTGTCGGCAAAAAAGGTGTTGACATTTCCCTTAAACTGTGCTATACTAGTCAGGCAGTTGAGAAACTGACCAGATATCGCGGGGTAGAGCAGTCTGGCAGCTCGACGGGCTCATAACCCGTAGGTCATTGGTTCAAATCCTTTCCCCGCAACCAACAATGCGAACCGATTTAGATATCGGCGCAGAAAAGTCCGAAACCATAACGGTTTCGGACTTTTTCTATACAAATTTTTACAGTTAAATTTTATAGATATCCTACACCGAAAACAACTTCTGGGGAGAATTTGAACTATGGTAATTGAAATAATGAGGTTTTTAGGATATACTTAATTTGTAAGTTTTTGTCGATCTGAGGTGATTTTGTGAAATTCCCTAAATTAAAAAACGCCTTACTATGCAGGATCCTTGTTTATGTAGTTGTTATTGGTGGCTTTATTGCTCCCATTATTATCGTGGCAAATTTGAAATTTGTTCCCGAAGCGGTAAAGGTCATTGTCGGTTTAGGCTTGGCTGTTGGTCTTTTGATATATCTCCTTAAAAACTTTGTTTTGTTGATGGCAATGGATGTTGTATTAGCAATGTTGCATTGTCACAATACTGCAAGAAAGCATTTTGTGTTGCCAAAATCTTTTTCAGAACAAAAAGTTGAGAGGAGAATTAACTGTTTTGGCAAGGGCTGCGAGCCTACTGCCATTTTCCCTCGCCCCGATACTCTTCGATATAAGAGCAATGCTCCCATAACGATTTATTCAAGCGGTATCGAGAAGATTGTTGCAACATATCATATTGATTTTTTAGATAAAAACCAATACCAATTGATCATCAACTCCGCCACAGCAAATTCAAAGGTGCTAAAGGGAAAAAAGAAGCATCGTTTTCTTGACAAATCACAAAAGAGTTCTCCGTTAAATCGTGTTACTGTAATCGTGATATATGCACGTCGAGTAGATGAGAAACTGAGAAATAGTTTATTCGATGTGGTTTGCAAAAACGGTGGAGACGGTTTTGATACAGCGGTACTTCCGTGTGTAGTGGATTTAGAAAAACAAATCTGTACATTTGACAGTATGCGAATGCCTTACACGGGATTTCAATATCCGGTAAAGAACCGGGGTATTAAAATCATTCGAAAATACTTATTTAATAACAAGTTTCCTTTTGCCGATTCACCGGATATGCTTGATCCCATCAAGGATATGGGTCCCGAACAGAGCCTATGGGATTTTTGGAGAACGACGAAAAAAGAACTCGTGTCAGACGATAAGAACACGAAAAAACGCTTCGAAAAAATGCAGCATAGAGACATCGTTTTTGAAGATGGCTATATTTATTTGAAGTGGGAAGACCATGGCCTTTGGATTTCAGTTGAATTAAATGAAGAATTGAGATCGGTAGAAATTGACACCATTGATTCTTGGGATTATCCAAAACCCCATAAAATTGCAAAAGCTACCATAAAAGAAATTAAGACCTTGATCAATACTTATTTTGCCAGGCTTGGATACACCATAAATTACATCTCATACGAGTGATATCTAAATCGGTGCAACGTGCCAACAATGCGAACCGATTTAGATATCGGGGCAGAAAACCCAGAAACCACAACGGTTTCTGGGTTTTTTTGTGCCATTTTTCAAGGCGAAATTCAAAAGATATCATTCCCCCAAAACGGCTTTCGGGGAGGACTTGAACTATATTCAATAGATATCAAGGGCAGATTTTGCGACTTTTATGTAAAGTATACTTGACATTTAATCGATGTTATGTTATACTCAAGATGTAAAGCGAACTTTACGTTTTAAATATCTTTTCAGGGGGTATTTTTTTGAAAAACAAAATAGAAGCTATTCGTAAGGAAAAGGGGATCCTCCAAGAGGAGTTTGCCAAGGCTATGGGCGTTTCCCGGCAAACGATCAGTTCTTTGGAGAACGGACGCTACAACCCTTCTATCCTTTTAGCACATAAAATTGCAACGTTCTTTGAGATGACCATTGAAGAGGTCTTCGTTTTTGAGGAGGAATAATATGAAGAAAAAAGATATTATTTTTGGTGTGATCTGGCTTTTGCTTGGTCTTGTTTTGACCGTTCTGAGCTGCCTGGAAACTCTAGACGAATTTTGGAGCGGTATGGGTTCGGCTTTGATGGTCGTTGGTATTGTGCGTCTGCTCCGCAGTTACCGTTTGAGCAGGAGTGAGACTTACCGAGAAAAAAGAGAAGTTGCCGAAACTGATGAACGGTTTCACTTTATTCGCAACAAAGCCTGGGCTTGGGCGGGTTACCTGTTTATTATCATCTGCGCCCTGAGCACTATCGTGTTTAAACTTTTGAACCAAGATTTGCTGTGTATGGCTTCGGGTGGCGCCGTATGTTTGATGCTCGTGCTGTTTTGGGTATCGTTCTTTATTTT
>JAFYNU010000205.1 GCA_017547975.1 Clostridia bacterium | reverse complement strand
GAAATCCGACCGGGTCACCGAGAAAAATCCGGTGTGGGTCCAGTCAATTTCTTCCTGCGGGTGGTAGGTGGCCCAGGAATTGAAATTTTTCAGGGTGGCTTCCGGGTCCTTGCATTCCTTGATCCGGTCCATCATGAACTTTTTGTCCGGGTCATCCCGGTTGAAAAAGAGCTTTTCGGTAATATCCGGGGGCTCGCAGAGCATGATGGCCACATGGCGATAGTCGGAGATCTCCCGCAGGACGTCGGGGGGTATATTGGTATCCACAATGATTTTTTTGCCCCCGGCAGCCAGCTTACAAAGCTCCATGATCTCGATTTCCACACACTCCCGGGAAACCTCCTGGATCCAGTTCCAATGCTCCTCCGGGGTCATATTGAGCCATTCTTCCCACCCCGACATGGTGTCGAAATAGCAAAGTCCCGGCTGTTTCCAACGGGACAGCCTTTCCCGGGGGAAAACGTCATGGTAATTTTCCCCGCAATGGATCATGTCGTAACGCTGGGAAAGAAGGCGCACCATGGTGGATTTCCCGGCGTAGCTATGCCCATTGATGAAATAGACGTTTTTGAGATAGTGCTTAATAATATTATCGCTGATTTGAATTTTCATGAATTCTCCAATGATTCTTCCACGACCACCGAAACCCCGTCGGGGATGATTACCCGGTGGTGGTCCTTGCCCACAATCTTCTCCGCCATGGCAATGGCTTCGGCAAGAGTCTCAGCATAGCCCAACTTCATGTCCCGGATCAGGGGGGCGGCTTCCGGGGAGGATACGAAGATCACCGAGAATCGCTTCATGATACGGGCCAGAATCTGATATTGCCACTGGTCGGGTCGGGTTTCATTCTGGGGCACCTGCATACAGGCGTCGTAGAGGGCTTCCGGGGATTCGGCATCCCGCAGGGCTTTGTAGAAATGCTCTCCCCCGGTGCCGTCGGAACAGGCCGCAGTGATGATCAGCACGCCCCCCTCCCGGCAGGCGGCTTCTCCCGCAGTCAAACCCTTCACCGATTGGTAAATGTTTTGGTCCAGGGGGTAACCACCGTTGGTGGTGATGACGATATCCCCCTTCTTTTGGGGTTTCACGCCGCAATAGCCCGCAAGGTACCGGCATCCCGCCCCATGGGCTTCCTCCGGGTCCCCGGCAAATGCGGCCACGGTTTCCTTTTCCCCGTTGATGACCACGTTGACAATATAGCGCAAACCCGCCATTTGGGCCGCCGCGCACATATCTTCGTGGATGGGGTTTTGGTCCAGGATTCCGGTTCGTGCCCTGTGGCTGGCAATAAAGCGGCTGCAATGGTTCCCCAGCACGGTCACCGCCGCGCTGACCCCGGGAAGCACGCTTTTGCGTCCGCCGGAGTAGCCCGCGAAAAAGTGGGGCTCAATAAAGCCCTCCGAAACCAAAAGATCTGCCTCTGCCGCCACCCGGTCAATCCAAAGCTCCGCCCCGGAGGGGAGGACACCCAGGTAGACCTGTTCCTCTTCATTCCGGGCATTATGTATGACGATGGGGTAATTTTCGTAAATATCATCCCCCAGCTTTGCCCGCAGTTCTTCCACCGTAGTGCCGCGGTGAACCCCGGTGGCAACCAGCAGGGTCACCCTTGCACCGGGATTCCCTTCCCGAATCTCCCGGAGCATCCCCGGCAAAATATCCCTCGAGGGCACCGGACGGGTGTGGTCGCTGATGATGATGACGATATTCTCTTTTCCCACGGCAAGCTCTCGGAGGGAGGGGCCGCAGGGTTTTGCCATGGCCTCCGCCACCAGGGCGGCACCGTTTCCCACCGGCATTTCCCGAACTCGGGAATAAAGCACCTCATCGGCGGGGCGGGGGTTGTAGGTCAGGTTTTCTTTCCCGTAGGGCAGGGTAATCATACTTCCAGCTCCCTTACCTTCTTCACAATGGGAAGAATATATTTGGTGTCACAGTAATCGGTGGGGTAGGACAGGGCATTGATCATATCCCGGTCCTCCTGGGTTTTCGCTTCCTTATTCCGAAGCTTTGCTCGGAAGGCCATAAGCATCCATTTTTCCAGGAGTCCCGCCCGGTTGACGTTCATTTTCCCCCGCAGGAGAAAAACCTTTTCGGAGTTCAAACCGGCCTTTTCCGCCGTTTTCACCCGGAGCTCCTCGGTGGGGGTGGCAAGACAGCTCACCGCCGTCCACACTTCCTTCCCCGCCGCTTCCAGGGCGGGCTTATATTTTTTATAGCCGTCAATCGACCCTGCCATCATACCGGCGCAGTAGATCACCAGGTCGTATCCCCCGGCGGGAATCTGTTTGTGGAAAAATACCTCTCCCCCCAGGGCTTTTGCCAGGGCTTCGGCATAAAAGAGGGAGGCACCCATTTTCGATTTGTAAACCAGGGCAATTTTCATAGGGCAAGCTCCTTCCATCCGTTCTCGTCAAAGCCCACCGTGGCCTTTTTCCCATTTCGTACAATGGGGGTCAGAAGCTTTCGGGGATCATCCAGAAGCTCGGTCACAATGGCCTCCGGGGAAAAATAGCGCAGTTCAGAGGAATCCTTAACCACCTTTTCCCAGCCGCCCACGGCCCGGATCACACTGGTCAGTTCTCCCTTGCTGATGCCGTATTTGTCCAGATCCACGTATTGATAGGGAATCCGGCGCTCCTTGAAAAAGCGCTCGGCCTTTTTGGTATCAAAGCACTTGCCGCGGCCAAAAATCTGTACAGCCATGATGGGCCTCCTTGTTTGAAAATCAGAGGAACAAATCCTTCAAAAGATCCATGTAGCCCGGATCGATAAAGTAACCGTTCAGAATGGGGAACATAAAGGCGAAGACCGCCGTACAAGCCCCCATATAAACCCCGGTCAATACCTGCCCCCAGCGGAATTTGTCCGAAATCCGCTTGAGCAGATAGGTAATAGCCAGGATGGAAATTTCTGCCGAAGCAAAATAATGGTAAATGAAGCACTCCCGGGTGATGATGATCCAGGGCACGTATTGGCAAAGGTAGGCCACCAGCACCAGGAATAGGCCGCTGTCATAGGGGTGAATCCACACGTGCTTGTCCACCGGGCAGAGAACAGCCTCCTCCCCGGAAAGCAGATCGTAGCGAGCCTTTCTGCTTTTTTTTCGCTTGGGTTCGGCAATCAGGGGCATCGCCACCTTGCGTCCCATAACGAAATACCAGAAAATAGCCAGGATAGCCGGAATACTGACCCACCAAATGACCGGGTTACCGGTGCAGATGATACGGGATTCCAGCCCCGACAGGGATGTGCCAAAGTAGGAGGAAAAACCCCCGATCAAAAGGGACCAGCCCCACCATTTGGAGGAAAAGCTGAAGCTCTGATCCAAATCCTTGTGGAATTCCCACATGTAAACCTGGTTTTCCCAGATCCCCTTCCAACCCTGGATATCGTCGTAGGGACCGAATGCCGCCGGGAAGTAGGACATGACGTAGATCGCCGCCGGGAAGATCACGAAAAACACCACACAGGTGCCAAAGGTGGAAAGCGTATAGTTCCAAACCGAAAACTCGGGGTTTTCTTCCTTGTAACCCCTGGCCTTGTCGGCGAAAAACGCAAAGAAGCAGATGGCAAGACCTACTCCGGCATAGGCCCCGATCCATTTGCAGGCACAGGCCAAACCGAAGAAGATTCCCGACCACAGGAGATTCTTTTTCTCCCGTTCCCGGTCGTCCTGGTAAAATTTCAGCATGAAAAGATAGGCCGACAGGATGAAAAGCAGGGGGAAGGAGTCGATGGTGGCCAGTCGGGTCTGGGAATAATGCATACTCTCCACCGACATCAGGAAGGTTGCCACCAGGGCCCACTTGTTGCTTCCCAACACCCGCCGGGCCAGGAAGAACATGACCGGCAGCATGAGAATGCCCGAAATGGTACCCATCAGCCGCCATCCAAAGGGGTTCATGCCGAAAATGGCAATGCCGATCTCCATAAACACCTTGCCCAGGGGCGGGTGGGTGTTTTCACTGCCGATACCTCCGTGGAGGTAGGAGTAGGAGGTCAGGGCGTAGAGATATTCGTCAAAGTAGGCGTAGGTCAGGGTAGCCGAGTCGGCATCCAGAAGTTCCTGCTCGTCGGTGAGATTTTCCAGCTTGTCCTTTTCGGTCAGGTGCTTGTTCAGCCGTTCGGGGGCTGTAATAGCCACCGGCTGGTCGTTTTCGTCCAGAATGCAGACCTCCGCCAGGGTGATCCGGCGTCCTTCAAAGGTCAGGCGCACCCGCTTCACCGGGCCGTCGGTTTCCAAATCCAGGGTCTTCCAGCGCATATGGGAGCTCAACTCCGAGGGGCCGTAGGCCAAAGACCAGGTCTCGGTTTCCTCCGACCAGGTTTCGATGGTAATATCGTTTTTCCGGCCGCCCCACTTGTAAAGGCAGAAACGGCTCACCTCCTGGGCTTCCTCCAGCTCAAAGGTGACGTTTTGCCCGCTCGCCTCCATATAAAGGGTGGTTTGGGGAATCTCGGTGGT
>JAFYNU010000204.1 GCA_017547975.1 Clostridia bacterium | reverse complement strand
TTGGTGGAGTTCTTGGTTACGTTGATCCTTATGCTGACGAGGACTTTTTCTTTGTTTCAGAACTGTTTGTTGTTCCGGAATGGAAAAAGAAGGGCATTGGTAAAGAATTAATGACCCATTTGGAAAACCATTTGAAGGATAAGGGGATATATATGTTACAATTAATATCGATTGAAGATAATGAAACGTTTTATCATAAGGTCGGGTTAAGCAGAGACAGTGTGTCAGTCATGTTTAAGCGGATAGAGCACTAATTCCCAATTTGCCGAAGAGATAAACCGTTATACCCGCTTTTAACTCCGTTAGCAATAGCTTCCTGATGAGACAAATTGACGAGAAGGAGAAAACGAATACTGATTGGTATCATGCAGAAAAAGGCGATCCGTGAAAAAGCGGACCGCCTTTTTGTAAGATGGTGACCGCAATAAAGAAGACACGAGAAGTTACAGATTTCTCGTGTCTTCTTTATTGCTGTACGAATCGAAAACGGTCGCTTTGGGGTGAATCTGATGCTGGTAAAGAATAATTGTAGAACAAGCTTTCAACTCTAAAAATGGGTGTCATTAGTAGCTCGATTTCATTCTATGTTGATTGTACCTGTTCACCAAATCTCTGATAGTGTACGATCTCCCGGGCACGCAGGAACTTGATGGGTTCCCGCACGTCGGGGTCAGAAACCAGACGGAGAATGTTGTCGTAGGTGGTGCGGGCCTTTTGCTCCGGTACGATTGCCGATAGGATACAAAACATAAAGGTCGGTCAAAGACATTCCGAACGCCCCGGAAAATCAATCGATTTTTCGAAGGTTTTCGAAGCTTTCCTGCAGGGGCATCCATTCACGGATGCGGGTGAAACCGAAGTGATTTACCTCGTCAATGAATTTTTCGCAGGCTGCCGGGTATGCAGGGTCGTGTTTATCCATGTTGTAAAGTTTGCAATACTTAACCTGCAGGCGGCTGCGGCGAATGCGTTCCAGGACAGCTTCGTTGTCTGCCAAAGCTTCAGCTTCGTCAAACTTCTTGTCAGCCAGTTCGATCAGCCACTGGGGGAAGTGCCCATGATCGGGATGATCGTAGATGTGTACGTGGATGTTTTCTTCGTTGACATGTTTGGCCATGGCATCGATATACTCGCGGATGGGCTGCCCGCCCATGCCGTAGTAGACATTCAGAAATTCATTCATCCAGCGGTTCACGTCGCCATAGGGATTCCACATGAGCTTGCTGAGAAGGTAGTAACGCAGCTCGCCGAATTCACCCGAAAGATCTTCACCGTTGCCCTGTTCAAACAGACCGGTTACGTTGTTTTCGATAAAGAACTGAATGTTGTCCTGCAGAATGTGCAGATTGGGCATGGGTTCCAAATAGTGCTGGAAGTTGGTGACATAATCCCAAACGTGGATACGGTTGCACTTTTCGGCCCACTCTTTCATATCCACAGGGATTGTGTTGCCTTCACCCATAACTTCGGTGCTTTGGCTGGCATCATCGCAGCTGCGCAGGGGATGGCTGAAGCAGCTTTCAATGGTGCAGATGCGGACTGCAACGTTGGGATCGGCATGGGTGATCTTGGGAGCGGAACGGGAATAGCGATAGGCCAGGGTATCGACAATAACGTGGGGGTAATCCTTGGCAATGTTTTCCGCTACCTTGTTCACAAAACGGAGCAGGCTGCCGGCGTAGCTACCCTCTTCGGTGTCGATTTTGGCGCATTCGGGGCATTGACAGGGGGCACCCCAGTCGTTCTGGGAAATGGAGAAGATGGTGGCTTCGGGATGCTCCTCGATTTCCTTGCGAAGACGCTCAGTCACAATGCGAAGCACGTCGGGGTTCGAAAGGCAAAGCTGGGTGTTGACAACATATACACCGCTGTGGACGTACTTGCCGTCGCCGCCGTCGAAGCGTTCGCCGTTGATCATGGAAAAGTATTCGGGGTGTTCATCGAAGAATTCAAATACCGGGACAAAGTGGTTGAAGGTATGCACAAAACCCTGGTACAGGATGGAACCGCCGTGTTCCTCGTCCAATTGATAGTTCTGGCCGTTGAGACCGCGTTTGCTGGCGTATTCATCGTCATCCATGGTGACGTTGCCGAAAACGGCGCGGTACTCAAAGGGTGAGATCTCGGTCTTGTCGATTTCTCCGATGGAAAGATAATTGCGCTGGGGAATATGCTCTACCGTATCGGTGAAGAAGCGGCAGCCCAGTTCGTCTTCCAGGAAGGCATATACTGCGTGCAGGATAGCACGGTCGTTTTCGCCCAGAATGAAGAGACGGTTACCAACGGTTTTGATGATAATACCGTCATTTTTCAGCCCGGAAATATCCGGTTCACCGGGGCGGCCGGTCAGCCCTACGCAGATTTCTGCGGCAGCGGCATTGCCGATGGTGCCACGTTTGGCGTTGTGGATGGTCAGGGTGGTTCCTGTCATCTTAAAAATATAGCGGGACAGTTCTTTGGCGGCACGCCGGGTGGCGGCACTGGCATCATTGGCTACAATGATGTGGGCGCGGGTTGCACCATGGTTTGCAAGAATCATACAGATTACTCCTCTCTTTTGTTGGCATATATACATTTATTAAAAATTCCAGTGAATTTTGACAGGGGTTTCATGGGATCCCGGCAGTCGTTTGCCGACTTCAATGTAGTCGATCAAAACATCCATCATTTCTCTAGTCAGGTGTTCCGGGTGGATGTATTGCATCACAAGCTCTTTGCGGTTGTCCCCAACAGCAATCCGCTCATCGATTACGGAGAGCTCTTTTTCTGTTTCGGTGATGGCCTTAGTCAAAGTCTCCTTTTGCACCGAAAGATCCCGGGAGAGCAGGATGAAGTTTTCTTCATCCAGAACCCCTTTCACCTTATCCATGTAAAGATCCCGGATCCCGGTGGCAAATTCCTCCATTTTTTTATTCTGGATTTCCAGAAAGGAAAGAATCTCCGAACGCTTTGCTTGCAGATGGGAACAGAATTCCACGTTGGCTTCAACCTCATCCGGAAGGAGGAGACCATCGGATAGTTTGTTGAGTTCCTGAATGATGGTTTTCTCCAACCGATCGAAGGAAATGAAAGCACCGATGCAGGCATCCTTGGCTATATGACGGATGGAACATTTCAGGTAATGTTTGCCGCCGCGATCGGAGGCACTTTTACAGGAACGCATGACATAGCCGCAATTGGCACAACGGACCTTCCTGGCAAAGATGCTTGTGGTACCGTTGCGGAAGGCTTTTGACCGTACCTTCACCAAAGTCTGTACCCGATCCCAAAGGTCACGATCGATGATGGGCTCATGGGTTCCCTCCACTACATACCATTCGCTTTTGGGACGAGGCCTAGTTTGCTTGTTTTTGTAGGAAATGCTTTCGTATTTGCCCTGAACCATGTTGCCGATGTAGATCTCATTTTCCAACATATC
>JAFYNU010000203.1 GCA_017547975.1 Clostridia bacterium | reverse complement strand
TTATCCGAAATATGCATCCCCTTCAGCTTATCCCCAATGGCAAGGATATTTTCGTACTGGCCAATGCCACGGGCCACCGGGTCGATGTTGCCGTGGGCGGTGTCCCAACAGGCACCCAGCAGGGGGTGATCCATCAGGTCCAGGAATTCCCGAAGCTCCGCCCCGGTGGAAAATTTGTACTGGCTGCCGTCCCAGTTTTCGGTCATGAGCCAGATGTTATATTTTTCCGCCAGGTCCAAAAGGTCGGTGTAGAATTTCTGATTGTACCATAGAAGCTGTTCCTTTGTAAATTCGGTGGAACAGCAGGCGTGCACCACGATCCGGGGGATCCCCAGAAGGTGGCAGACCTCGATGGAGCGGCGGATGGCCCGCAGGTTTCGGTGGTATTCCTCATCCTCCGGGTTGTTGAAAAGCCCCATGCAGGGGTTGTGGAGGCAGGGGGCGTGGGACACCACGTACTTCACCCCGGCGTATTCGGCGGCTTCCGCCCAGTCCTCCGCCAATTTGCGCCAGCCCGCATCCCCTTCCTCAAAGAACTCGGGCAGTCTGCCGGTCTGTTCCAGGTTGATGTATTTGAATTTGGAGCCCTTGAAGGCCTTCACCATTTCGGCGATGGAATCCAGGTAATGGCTGAAATCTCCGGTGGAGGTTGCAAGTTTCATATCGTTATCCTCTCTTTTCCAAGCATTTTATTCAAACAAAATCTGTTGTTTTGTCCCCATCAGGAGTTCCCCGGGGACCTTGTAGCCCTTGACGATGGGATAGAGCGTCATGCCATCCACCTCAACCCCCGGCTCTGCGTAGGGCAGGAGGGCTTCCTCCGGCAGAGCGTAGAGGATATCCCCATCCGCATAGGTGCCGTTTTCCTGTTTTTCCACCCGTCCTGTGGTTTCGGCCCACAGACGCTCCCGGTTTTCCACGATGTACCACAGCCCCTCCGCCAGGCGCATGGAGCAACAGAAAAATGCCTCGTACATCAGGGGATAGAGGTGACGATGTTCGCTTCCCGGGCAAATCAGGGTATCGGTGCCGGCGCCGCCGTTGTCCCGCTGGGCGGTTGCCAGGCCGTTGTGGTAAATCCGGGCCGCCAGGGTTCGGTATTCCGGCTTTTCGGTGATTTTATATAGCTCCGCCGCCACCATCAGGGAATCCACAATGGCGCAGGGCTCGGTCCAGGAATCCTCCCTCCCCCACCAGTTCAAATTCTGGTAGGTTTTGGTCATGCCGCCCCCAAAGGCGTAAAGCGCAAAGATTTCCTCCGCACCGTGCAAATAGCATTTTTCCCCCGTCTGGGCATACATCCGGAGCATACCCCGGGCGGCGGTGAGGGTGCAATGGGTCTGGGCCTTCAGCTTCACCTTGTCGATGGCAAGGTAGAAGCCGATCATTTCGTCAAGAAGGGATTTGATCGACTCATCCCCGGTGATCTGATAGGCGTGGGAAAGGCCGTCAATGCTCATAAAGGCACAGCCGATGTCGGTGGAAAGGAGCCAGTTTTCCCGCTCCCCTGCCATTTCGCCGCTGACACCCCCGGCATTTTCCGAATCCCGATCCACGGGATAGGTGCCGATTTTGCCCCGCAGCGGCAGGTAGAGATTTTCCGTAATGCGCCGGATGGCCGAAAGGGAAAATACATCCCCAAAGGCCTCGTAATGCTCCGCAAGCCCCCGGAGAAGCCAGGAATGGCCCGAAAGCTGTTCCTCGTGAATTTTCCCACGGTAAAGGGGGCCAAAATACCCCTCTGCATTCAGCTTCCCCGGCATTTCGAGAAGCATCTCTTCCATGCAGGGGATCACTTCCCCGGAAATCTTATAGTGGGACACGAAGGCCAGGAGGGCTCTCCCCTCCTGTCCCCATACCAGGAATAGTCCGGCGGGGAAAACACTTCGTCAATGCTGTAATAGGGGTCGTTTTTCAAACGTTCAAAATTGAGCTTCACCCTCGCGGAAAGCTCCTGCCGATCCCCAATTTTTTTCATCCTGACGCCACCTTTCGGCACGATTCTGTTTTCTGCAGGCACGTTTGCCCAATCAGAAGGCAGCCGTCCCTGTTTTTGCATCCAGTATAGCACAAATCCACCCCAAAAACAAGAAAAGGAACACCTTTCGAGGCGCACTCCGTAAGGAAGTGCGCCTCAACTAAGTTTGCCCTTTCGGGCAAGTGAAGTTATCT
>JAFYNU010000202.1 GCA_017547975.1 Clostridia bacterium | reverse complement strand
GGTTTCGATTTCAGGTCGGTTACTGATGAGGATATTCAAATCGTTGAAGATCTGATCAATAACCGTCCCAGGAAGTGTCTTGGCTGGAAAACTCCAGTTGAAATTTTGGCTGATTCTGTTGCACTTGATTGACATTCTGCCGTGGGTGAGCGTAGATCCCCAAAGGGGATCCGCGAACCCGGAGGGAGAGAAGAAGAGAGAATAGTGAAGAGAGAATAGTAATGGAAAGCCGCCCGGAGGGGCGGCTCCATTATTAATAATTGTCAATTGTCAACTTCCCGCTTGGCCCGCACCCTGGCGTAAAATTCCTGTTGCATTTGGGGCAGGACGGTGTCGGCCTTGACGATGCGAATGGTATCGCTAAGGTCCTCCGCGGCGGCGGCAATGGCGGCCTCGCCCTTTTCGGGGGTGGCGGCGCTGGGGGTTTCGGTGACGTTTTCGGGGTAGTTGTCGTACCACCAAAGGCCGGTGTAGATGTTGGTTCCCAAATGGGCCAGGTCGTGCTTGGCAACCACCGGCTCGGGCTGGGTCTGGTATTCCATCTTCACGGTACCCGGGGCGGCGGCCATGATCATACTGGCCTCCTGCTCGTCGGCGTGGCCCCCAAGCTTGGTTTCCCAGTGGTCCAGCTTTCGGAATCGTTCCCCGCCGTAGGCGAAGGTGATGTACAGGGTGTAATCCACCTCCCGGTCATCCTGGGACATGGCGAAATACTTCAGAAAATCGGTGTTGCCCCCGTGGCCCGAAACGATCAGAATTTTTTTGAAGCCGTTGGCGGCAATCTGGTCCAAAAGGAGCTCCAATTGCTTGCACAAAAAATCGGTGGGGAAGTTGATGGTGCCGGCAAAGCAGGATGCCTCGTGCACCTGGCCGAACCAATAGGTGGGGAAGACCACACAGGGGGCCTTTTCGGCGGCCCGGACGCAGACCTCGTGACAGACGATACCGTCGGTGCCGAAGGGCATGTGGTCCCCGTGCCGTTCCAGAGAACCGATGGGGAGGATGCAAACGCCCTCTTCACGGGCGAGTTTTTTGAAATCGGGGGGTGTCAAATGTTCCCAGCGTACCTGCATAAGTATGACTCCTTTGATCAAATTTGGAAAGAATCCCCCCGTCAAAGGGCTTGACGGGGGGCACGGGATTATTCGATGACAGCTTCGGGGGCGTTGGCTTTCACGCTTTCGATGCCGTTTTCGCAGTTGGCCTTGGTTTTGTAGCCTTCGGATACGGCCACGATTTCGCCGTTTCTGGCCTTCAGACGGAAGCGATATTCGCCGGCCTTGTCGCAGAACATCTCAAATTTGGGGTGCTTGACTTCCACAACCGGCTCCACTGTCTGGTCTTCCACGCCGCCCAGACAGCTGGTCTTCACGCTTTCAATACCGTTGAGGCAGGCGGCCTTGGTGGTGTAAACTTCGGAGGTGGCGATAACCTGGCCGTTGGTAGCCTTCAGATCAAACTTAAAACCGGTGGCGGTTTCCTTCACGATGAACTTACCCATAATATTCTTCCTTTCGGTATTGAAAAATAAGCAAAAGGAGCCCCTTTCGGAGCTCCTTTTGCGCCCGGAAAACTCCGGTGGTGCGGGTGGTGGGACTCGAACCCACACGGTTTCCCAAAGGTTTTTGAGACCTCCTCGTCTGCCATTCCGACACACCCGCAAGTGTTGTTAGTATAGCACAATTCCTCCCTTTTGTCAACCGATTCGAAAAGAAAAATGTGGGGG
>JAFYNU010000201.1 GCA_017547975.1 Clostridia bacterium | reverse complement strand
GCGTTGATCATACCGGCAGTGCATTCGGCAATGCGGGGGGTGGGGTTACCAAAACGGGTGTCCCGGGTGGTTCCCTTGAAGGAGAAGGTGCCTAAAACATTGATATCGTAAAGCTCGGCGAATTCGTAGCCGTAGCCAAAGGTACCGCTGGCGGGGATGACGGGGTTATCCAGCTCGATACCGCAAAGATTTACCTTCATTTCTGCCATAGGATCTCCCCTTTCCGAAGGACCGGCCCTTCTTTACAAATTCGCTTGTTTCCGGTGAGGGTCTGGCAGCTGCAACCCATGCAGGCGCCGAAACCGCAGCCCATGCGTTCCTCGAAGCTCATCTGACCATCGATTTCGGTCTTATTCCACACGGCCTTCAGCATGGGTTCGGGGCCGCAGGTGAAGAAGTGGTCGAATTCTCCATCCATGGCGTCGGTGACAAAGCCCTTGGTGCCATAGCTGCCGTCCACAGTGGTGACCCGGACGTCACAGCCCAGGGCCTTGAACTCTTCTTCGTAAAAGATTTCGCTTTTGGTGTTGAAGCCAAGAACCACGGTGACCGCCTTGCCCTCCTCCCGGAGTTTGCGGGCAAGCATATAGAGGGGCGGAACCCCCACCCCGCCCCCAAGGAGCAGAGCGGAAGATTGCACCGGGGTCAGGTCGTAGCCGTTACCCAGGCCGGTGAGGATATCAAGCTTTGCGCCATGGCCCATCATGGACATGGCACGGGTGCCCTTCCCCACCACCTTGTAAACCAGGGTCAGTTCCTCCCCCACCACGTTGCACACCGAAATGGGGCGGCGCAGGAAGAGGGAATCCAGCTTGATATTCACAAACTGGCCCGGGGCAGTAATATCAGAGGTATCCCCCCGAAGCTTCATTTCGTAAACCGAATCGGTCAGAGCCCGATTGGTGGCAACTGTAAACATTGTTTCCTTCATTTCAAATATCCTCAGGCATCAATGGTGGAAATGGTGAGGGTAGTTTCTTCCAGAACATCCAGGAGTACCCGCACGGTATCCAGGGCGGTGAAGATGGTGACGTTGTTTTCGGTGGCGATGCGGCGGATCTGCACGCCGTCGCTGACCTGACCGGCGGAACCCGGGTCACGGGTGTTGATAACGTAGGCGATGTGACCCTGGCGCAGGGCTTCGGGCACTTCGTCGTTGTCCTCCGAAATCTTCTTCAGGGCGTGGGTGCGGATACCGTTGGCCTTGAGGAATTTGGCGGTGCCTTCGGTGGCCTGGATGTTGAAGCCCAGGTTGTAGAAGCGGCGGATCAGGGGCAGAGCATCCTCCTTGTCCCCATCGGCGATGGTGGCAAAGACGGTACCGTAGTTCTGCAGGTGCATGCCGCTGGCCTGGAGGGCCTTGTAGAGGGCACGATTGAGCTTGTCGTCGTAACCGATGGCTTCACCGGTGGACTTCATTTCGGGGGACAGGTAGGCATCCAGACCGGCGATCTTGTTGAAGGAGAATACCGGAACCTTCACGTACCAGCGCTTCTTTTCCTCGGGATAGAGGTCGAAGAAGCCCTGGTCCTTCAGGGATTTGCCCAGGATGACTTCGGTGGCGATGTCGGCCAGGCTGTAACCGGTGGCCTTGGACAGGAAGGGTACGGT
>JAFYNU010000200.1 GCA_017547975.1 Clostridia bacterium | reverse complement strand
GAAAGACATTCGCCTTTACACCATGCAAGGTTATCTCCATAATCTGGTGCAGAAGGTTTTAGCGGTGTGTCAGGAGCATTTGAACGTACGGGAACGCCGCAGTATGTGGAATGCCACGGTCAATTTCCTGGTGGTTTTGGTGCGGGACGGTGCGGCATACGCCTATCTGATCTACAAAGCAGTGGCGGGCGACGTGGATGCATCCGAGTTTGTGCTTTACTTCTCTGCCATTACCGCCCTTGCGGGATGCCTAACCGAAATTATACAGATTGCCGGGAAACTGGCCCAGGGCGCTCTGCAGATTTCGGATTTTCGGGAGGATATGGAAATTCCAAACCGATTGCAACATGGAGCCGGGATTCCCTTACCCAAGGGTCCATTTTCCATCGAATTCAAAAACGTCAGCTATAAGTATCCCATGGGGGAAAAGCAGATTCTGGACGGGATCTCTTTCAAAATTGAAACCGGGGAAAAGATTGCCCTGGTGGGGCTGAACGGAGCAGGGAAAACCACTCTGACCATGCTGATGTGCGGCCTTTTACTTCCCGACGAGGGGGAGGTGCTGATCGACGGACACTCCATCCTGGAATACAACCGGGACGAGCTTTACACCATGTTCGGTCTGGTACCCCAAAATTACAACCTGCTTCCAATCTCTATCGCCAGAAACGTGGCCTGCACCATGGAAGGGGAAACGATTGACAAGGAAAAGCTGTGGAAAGCTCTGGAAATGGCGGGACTTGCAGATAAGATCAAAAGCCTGCCGAAAGCTGAGGGATCTCCCCTAAACCGGGAGGTATTCGAGGATGCGGTGGACCTTTCGGGCGGGGAAAAGCAAAAGCTGCTTCTTGCCCGGCTGCTTTACAAGAATCCCCCCTGTATCATTCTGGATGAACCTACCGCCGCCCTGGATCCCCTGGCGGAGGATCGGATGTATCGGCAATATCACCAGATTGCCGCCAACGCCACGTCGGTGTTTATTTCCCACCGGTTAGCCTCAACCCGGTTTTGTGATCGAATCTTCCTTTTGGATGGGGCAAAATTTGCCGAAGAGGGTAGTCACCAGGAACTGATGGCCGCAGGGAAAAAATACCGGGAGCTTTTTGACTTACAAAGCAAGTACTACAAGGAAGGGGGAAGCCAGGATGCAGAATGAAAAGCGAACGCTGAAAGAGGATCTTAAGCTGATTTGGAAGGGGTATGGCGTGTGGTATCGGCTGATTCCCCGCTATTTCCCGCTGATGATCATTTGGACGGTGGTTGCCGCCCTGACACCCCTGTTCCCGCTCTATATGTCAAGCGAGCTTGTCAATGAGATTGCCGGGGAAATCCGTCTTTCCCGCCTCATAAGCCTTGCTGGAATTACCGTTGGGGGCAGTCTTGTCCTCAATTGGATGGAACGGTGGATGAAAGGGAAAATCTACGCCATCAAAATGATGGTATATAACCATCACGAGGCATTTTTGTTCGATGCGGAAAATCATTTTCAATATGAGCATCTGGAAAATGCGGACATTGCCTTGAAACGGAGTCAGATCCAGACAGTAATGAATGCCAGCAGT
>JAFYNU010000014.1 GCA_017547975.1 Clostridia bacterium | reverse complement strand
GATCTCTTCCTTCGCACCGCTGAGGAGGTGGGGCTGAAGGGTGTTATGCGTTGCTCCCCCTATATGTGTTCCGAATGGGACATGGGGGGACTTCCCGCCTGGCTTTTGAAGGACCGGACCATGTGTGTCCGCTCCAGCGACCGATCCTTCATGGCCCATGTGGAGGATTACAATAAGGTGCTCTGCGACGTATTGCGTCCCCATCTTTACACCAACGGGGGAAGCATCATCTTCTTCGGCCTGGAAAACGAATACGGCTCCTTTGGTAGCGACCGGGAATACCTCTGTCTCCTGCGGGACAATTACCGGGCAAACGGCATCGACGTACCCTTCCTCAGTGCCAATGGGGTGGACCCCTTCAAATATAAGAACGGCGTTCTGGAAGAAAACTGGAACGGGGTGGACGCCCAGGCGGGCCCCGGCGCCCTGAACGACCTGAAAAAGCTCCAGGCCATGGACCTGGGTAAACCCCTGATGGCAGGGGAGGCCTGGGTGGGACGCATCCTCTTCTGGGGCCGTCCCTACGCCCTGAACCAGGAAATCGAACCGGCGGCAGAATACTTTAAGGAAGCTTTGGAAATGGGCACCGCCGTGAACTTCTATATGTTCTGCGGCGGCACCAACTTCGGCTTTACCAGCGGCTCTCTGGACCATACCGGCATCGTCAAATTCTCCCCTCTGCTCACCAGCTATGACTACGACGCCCCCGTCAGCGAGGAGGGTACCCCCCGGGCCAAGTATTTTGCCCTGCGGGACGTGCTGGATGAATATCTCGGCAAGCCTGCCCGACCCCACGTGGCACCCGCCTGGCGGGCCCAGACCATTTCGGGGGTCAAGCTCACCGAAACGGCACCCCTCTTCCAAAACACCGGGGTACTTGCGGAAAGGAACGTGAAGGCCAACCGCACCATTTCCATGGAGGACCTGGACCAGAACTTCGGCTTCATCCGCTACACCACCTTCCTGCGCTACGGCGACCCCAGAAGATACCACCTGAAAATCGAAGGCCTGGCCGACCGGGCCACCTGCTACCTGGACGGCCGTTACATCGGTACCTACATGCGGGACGAGCCCTCGGATGATATCGTATTCACCATTCCCGAAGGGGGCGCCGAGCTTTCTATCCTGGTGGAAAATACCGGCCGCATCGACTACGGCTACAACATTTACGACCGCAAGGGCATTTTGGGCTGTGTCCGCTTCGATATCGAACAGCCCGACGGCTCCTTCCTCTTCAACCTGGCCAACTGCATGGGCTTCACCATCGAAACCCTGCCCCTTGATAAGCTGGACGGCATTGCTTATGGCACCGATTTTGAAGAGCATAATCCCAACTTCCTCCGGGGAACCTTCGCCGCCGAGCCGGGTGTGGATAGCTTCCTTGACATGGGCGGCTGGGAAAAGGGCGTGGTCTGGGTCAATGGCTTCAACCTGGGTCGCTACTGGTCGGTGGGACCCCAGCGCACCCTCTACGTGCCCGGGGAACTCCTGAAGGAGGAAAACACCATCGAAATCCTGGAACTCCATGCACCCAAAACCGACCGTACCGTGGACTTCATCGACCACTCCCTCCTTTGCGAGCCGGTGGCCAAGGATGCCTACAACGGCGAATTCGAATTGAAATGAAGAAACAATAACAAAAAAGGCCGTGTGTCCCGGGATACACGGCCCTTTTTGAATGGTGAAGAGTTACGTTGTAGGGGCGCGCATTGCGCGTCCGCCCCATGCCGCCTGCGGCATAGGGAAATGGAAACGGTAAAAGGTATGAGATAAATGATAGGCGCATAAAAGCAGCACACGCCTGGAAGCCTCCCTCTGACGAGGGAGGTG
>JAFYNU010000199.1 GCA_017547975.1 Clostridia bacterium | reverse complement strand
CTTTCCCGGTTGGGTTCTCCGCGAATCACCTTGCCGATGGGTACGGTATAAACCGGAAATTGGTCAATCAGGTCGGGGGCAATGCGGGAAAGGGAGGCGGTATAAACCGGTTCGTTTCCGGCGATCACGGGGGTAAATTCGCTGTGATGCTCTTTCAAAAACAAGGCAACCCGGTCGGGACCCGCCCCTGCGGGATCGCCGTAGACCAGGGCAATGCGTTTCTTCATGGTTATCCCTACTTTCTACCTGGTATGATACCATATCCTGGGATAAAATGCAATTCTTTTGGACAAAACAAAACCTTCCCGCCGGAATGGCAGGAAGGTGGCTTGCGTTATAGGGTGGTTTTCTGGAAGGCTTCCCGGGGAGCACCGTCTGCCAGATGGATGACACCGGTGTGGGTGAAGCCGTTTTTCAGAAGGGATTTTTGCATGGGAAGATTGTCTGCATGGGTGTCGATCTTCAGATTGTGACAGAGCGACAGGCAATGCTCGAATACGAAGGAGGCCACGCCCTTTCGATGGGCGCCCACGGCAATGCGATGGATCACGCCGTAGGGGGCATCGTTGAGCCAGGCGCCGTCGATCACGTCGTAGGTGGGGTCGTTTCCGAAAAAGTAGACGAAAACGGCAAGAATGGCACCTTCCTCTTCCGCGAGAAAGAGCTGGTTTTTGGCAAGATCATCCAACAGGAGATCCCGGCTGGGATAGCCGTTGATCCACTGGTTCATGTTGCCGTGGTCCCGCATGTATTGGCGGCCGTCGGCATACAGGGTTTCAATCACCGGAAGATCGGCAAGGGTGGCGTTTCGAATGGTCATGGGCTTCACCTCACGCATTGTCTGCGGCGATATTCTGGACCCAGCTTCCCTTTTTCAGGAGGTAGGCGCCGAAGGAACATTTGATCAGGTCGGCCAGCTGTACCACAAGGTACAGGGGAACGATGGCCATGGAGGTGAAGTTTGCCAGACAGAAGGCCAGGGGAATGGTCAGAGCCCACATAAAACCGCTGTCGAAAATGAAGGTGATGATG
Source organism: Clostridia bacterium (assembly GCA_017547975.1). Taxonomy (GTDB): domain Bacteria; phylum Bacillota; class Clostridia; order Oscillospirales; family QAMX01; genus RUG11797. Next base: position 8,195 of record JAFYNU010000199.1, on the reverse strand, counting down.
GTTTTGCCCCCGGAGCGCAGGGTGAAGTAGCAGGTGTGCAGGAAGGCGAAAATGGGCATGGTCAGTGCCGCAATCCGCAGGAAGGAGGAGGCAAGGTCGCGCACAACGTCGGTGGTGTTGTAAAGCAGGGGGATGAAGGGGGCGGAAACGAACATAAGGGTGCCGAAAATCAGGGCGATGAACACGTTGAAGGCAATGATCTTCCGGGCCAGGTCCTTTGCGTGTTCTCCGTCCCCGGAACCCAGCGCCTGACCAACGATGATGGCAACCGCGTTGCCCATGGCCATGCAGATGACGTTGAACATATTGGTGACGGTGCTGGAAATGTTGAGACCTGCAATGGTGGCAAGACCGCGGATGGAGTAGCACTGCAGAGCGGTGGCGGTGCCTACCGACCACAAAAGCTCGTTCCACAAAAGGGGCATACCCTTGATAATGATATTTTTGACAAGACTACCCCGAATGCGAAGGGTCTTGTAACAGCCACGCATAAAGTCGTAGGTGAATTTGTCGCTGTGCACAGTAATGACGATGATAGCCGTTTCCACGTAACGGGAAATGACGGTGGCCACGGCGGCACCCACCACTCCCAGCTTGGGGAAACCGAAGCTTCCGAAGATCAAAAGGTAGTTCAGAACCAGGTTGGTAATGACAGCTACAATGCCCGCCTTCATGGGGAGCATGGTTTTGCCGCATTCCCGCACCGTGCTGGAGTAGATGTTGGTTACCACAAAGGGCAGGAAGCCAAACATCATGACCCGAATGTACTGAACCCCGTATTCCAGGGTGCGTTCCAGGTCACCGGCACCTTCCCCGTCGGTGAGATAGAGGGAAACCAGGGGCTCGGAGAAGAAGGCGAAGACAACGGTAGCAATTGCCATGACGATGAGGGCGATCCAAACCTTCATGCGGAAGGTTTCCCGAACGCCTTCGTGATTTTTGGAGCCGTAGAACTGGGCGGTGAAAATGCCCGCCCCGGAAAGACCCCCGAAAATACAAATATAGAAGACGAAAAGGAGCTGGTTGCCAATCGCAACACCCGACATCTGCTCGGTGCCGATGGCACCCACCATCAGGTTATCCAGAAGGCTGACGAAGTTTGTAATAGCATTTTGTACCACGATGGGGACCAAAACCGAAAAGACCATGACATAAAACGCCTTGTCGCCAATGAATTTGTGTTTCAGATTCTGCATAAGACCTCCTTTGGCAATACGAACGATGGGGAACCACGGAATTCTGCCGATTTCGGCAAGGGGCTCACAAATCAAAATTATAGCAAGGGGAGGAAGGAATGTCAATGGGGAAAGACGCCGAAAGGATATAAAAAAAGACTCCGGAATTCAAACAAAATGTACCTATGCCCTTGCGAAATGGGATTTTGATGTGTTATAATACTCTGTGAGGTATATCTCAACCCGAAATACGCATTGGCAGGAGTTTTGAACATGAATAACGATATCTTCAACGAAATTATGGTTCGAAAGGACATCACCGTCGGCCGGTGGCTTTTTGATATTCTTTTGATCTTTACCTCGGTATTTCTCTCCGGGCTCAGCCTGATCTACCTGGGCTTCTTTTCGGTGATTCCGGTATTGGCCATCGTCATTCTGGTGCCCCGGTTGGTGGCGGGCCGATACGTGGAATTTGAATACGTGCTCACCAACGACCAGTTGGATTTTGACCGCATCAAGGGCCGTAAATGGCGCAAACAGCTCTATACCCTGAACGTGAAAAACATTGAAGTCATGGCTCCCATGACGGTGGATTTCAAGGAAACCTTCTTCAAGGTGAAGTATAATAAAACCGTGGATATGGCCTCCAACTCCCGGGCTCCGGGCCGTTGGTTTGTCGTATTCAACGACCACAAGGACGGCAAGGTCTGTGTCATTTTCGAACCTACGGTGAAAATGGTCCGCAACATCCATCGCTTTGCTCCCCGCAAGGTGGAGGGTATGGAATACCTGGAAGAAGCCCTTGCCAATGGTGAAATGCTTTGAGAATTGCAACCGTGCGCCAGATGGCGGCCATTGATGCCGCCGCCGAAGCCCAGCGTCGGCCCGATTGCGACCTGATCGAGCTTGCGGGCTCTATCCTGGCAGAGGAAATTGAAAAGGATCTGTCACCCGATTCCGGTCGGGTGGTGGTTTATTGCGGTCCCGGAAAAAACGGAGTAGACGGCTTTTCCTGCGCCGCCCGTCTTACCGAGGCGGGGTATGACGTGCTCTGCGTTACCCCCGGGGGTGTGGAGCGGCAAAGCGACCGTTGCCGGGGCTTTATGGATGAATTTTTGGGGTTGGAGGGCCGCGTGTTTGAAACGGTGGACCTGACCGACCCGGTGCCTGCCCTGGTGGTGGATGCCATGTTTGGCACCGGTCTTTCCCGGGATCTGGGGGACGAATACCTGGATGCGGTGGATCAAATCAACGCTTCGGAGGTGCCGGTCCTGGCGGTGGATCTGCCAAGCGGAATCGAAGCCGATTCGGGCTTTGCTCTGCCCCGCTCTGTTGTGGCTCACAAAACCGTTACCTTCACCCTCCTGAAAGCGGCTCATCTTCTGGCACACAGCCTGTGCGGTGAGGTTTGCCTTCGTTCCATTGATATTCCGGAGGATATTGTGGAGGCCGAAGGACCCTACGTAAAAAGCTTTGATCTGGCGGAGGCCAAAAAGCTTCTGCCGAAAAGAGAAGCCAATTCCCACAAGGGGAATTATGGCAAGACCCTTCTCCTTTGCGGGGGGAAGGGCTATTCCGGTGCGGCCTGCCTGGCATCCCGGGCGGCAGTCCGGGCGGGGGCGGGTATCGTGACCGCCGCTGTGCCCAATTGTGTCTATCCCATTTGTGCTTCGGCTTCCCTGGAAGCCATTACCCTCCCCCTGGAGGATACGTTGGACGGAGGTATCGCCCTTTCTGCCCTGCAGGATCCCTGGTTCAAGGGTGCTCTGGCAGGGGCGGATGCCATCGGCACCGGAAGCGGTCTTTTGCCGGTACCGGCGGCAAAAGGTGCCCTGAAGACCTTTTTGGAAAGCGGGAAAAAGCTGGTGATCGACGCCGGTATGTTGAATTTCCTGCAGGTGGGGCATAATCCCGACCGAAGCGAACATATACATGTGGATGGTATTCCCCTGCATGACGGTGTGGTTTTGACGCCCCACCTGGGCGAGCTTTCCCGGGTTTTGGTGCGGACCGACCTGGCTAAGCAGAACCCTGTGATCCTGGCCCGGGAAGTGGCCCGGATGGCGGGGGCGGTTCTGGTTTTGAAGGGGAATCGCACGGTGGTGGCGGCCCCGGACGGACGGGTTTACATCAATACCACCGGCAACCCCGGCATGGCCCGGGGCGGAAGCGGGGACGTGCTGGCGGGGACCATTGCGGGGCTTGCAGCCCGGATGGATGCCTTTGATGCAGCGGCCCTTGGGGTGTATCTCCACGGGGCGGCGGGGGATCTTGCCGCAAGCCGGGTGGGGGAAAACGGAATGACCCCCGGCATGATGGCCGATTTGCTCCCTGAAGCAGCCAAAATGGCGTCGAAAGGAATGAATGATTGAAAAAAGTCGTACACCTTCTTCTTTGTGTACTGCTGATAACCCTGTTTTCCGCCTGTACCGACGGTCGGGAACGGGTCGAAGAATATCGCGCTGATTTTACCTCCCGGCAGGAGGTACGCTACCGGGCACAGATGCGCCTCCATCTGGATCATCTGGTCCGGGACTATACCCTGCTTGTCACCCATACCGGCGATCAAACCGCCCTTTCGGTCCTGGAACCCGAAGCGATGGCGGGGCTTGGTGCAGCGGTGGCGGGGGAAAAGATGACCCTGACCTACGACGACGTGGTGTTCGCCGGGGAACGGGTGGAAGAAAGCTTGCCGTCTCCGCTTTTGTGTTTTCCTCTTTTTTGGGAAGCCATGAAAACCGGGAACCTGACTCTGGTAACCGAAATGGGAGACGGGGCAGAAGCGGAATTGATTTGTTATTACGAGGAAACGGAGTACCTCTTTCGGGTGCAGTTTGACGGAAAAACCCAATTGCCCCGAAAAATCCACGTGTTGCATGACGGAAAAACCCTGGCTGAAATTGGGGTGGAAGGTTATGAAGAACCGGAGGTAACGTTTGAATCGTAAGAAGGGATATGCCATGTATTATTTACGCAGAACCTGGGCGGAAATCGACCTGGATGCCATTGAAAACAACCTGGAAGAAATTCGCCGTCTAACGGCAGGAAAACGCATCATTGCCGTTATCAAAGCCGATGCCTACGGCCACGGCGCCTCCATTATTGCCCGACTTTACAACCGGCTGGGGGTCAATGCCTTTGCCGTTTCCAATATTGATGAGGCCCGTGCCCTCCGTGCGGACGATATCAAGGGAGATATTCTGATCCTGGGCTACACGCCGCCGGAAATGGCCTTTGACCTTTATGAGGGGCACATCACTCAAACGGTCACCGATTATGCCGCCGCCGAGCGGCTTTCGGCCAACGCCCTGAAGGCGGGGGTGAAGATTCCGGTGCACGTGAAGATCGACAGCGGTATGTCCCGGCTTGGCATCGTTGTCCGGGATGAGGGGGATATTCCGGGTGCCGTGGAGGAGATTCGGAAGATCAGTGCCCTTGCGGGGGTGCAGATCACCGGTTGCTTTACCCATTTTTCCTCCGCCGATGGAGAAACCTCACCCCAAAGCCAGGATTATGCCTTCACCAAGCGGCAGTTTGATCTTTTCAGCGCCACCGTCAACGCCGCCGAGGCGGAGGGGATCCGCATGGGGACCCGCCACTGCTCCAACAGCGCCGCCATCATCAACTATCCGGAATTTGGACTGGATGCGGTACGTCCCGGTGTGATCCTCTATGGGTACTACCCCGACAGCCGGGTGGAAAGCCCCCTGGGGTGCAAGCTGAAGCTCCGGCCTGCCATGACCCTGAAAACCTCGGTGTCCCAGGTGAAGACCCTGCCCCGGGGAAGCGTGGTTAGCTACGGCCGGGATTTCGAAGCCAACCAGGACATGCAGGTGGCGGTCACTGCCATTGGCTATGCCGATGGATACGTGCGCAAAAATGCCCAGGGCGGTGTGATGACCATCAAGGGAAAGCATGCTCCTATAGTGGGCCGCATTTGCATGGATATGTGCATGTTGGACGTGACCGGACGGGATGACGTACACGAAGGGGATGAAGTGGTGGTATTTGGCAAGGGTGGCGTCACCCTGGAAGAAGCCGCCCGGGTTTCGGGTACCATCAATTACGAGCTTACCTGCATCGTGGGCAAACGGGTGCCCCGGGTGTTCATCAAAAACGGGGAGCTCCAATATACCCAAAACCTCTTTTTACATACCTGATCGGAGAATTGAGCCTTTGCGTGAAGCAAAGGCTCCTTTTATGTCCAAAACAAATGGAAGCGCCATGGGAGGATGGAGCGAATTAAGACAAAATTACAATTGCGAAAAGGGTCAACCTGTGCTATACTGTGTCACAGAAACAGCGAATGATTATGAATCGGAAAGGATTTATTTGCTATGCCGACTGTATTTATCACCGGTGGGGGCGGCATCATCGGCCCCGGCTTGATCCATGCCTTTGCGGAGGCGGGCTACGACGTGGCCGCCAGCTACAGCCGCAGTAAGGACCGCACCCAGGCTGCCCTGGACAAGGCTCACGAAGCGTTTGGTGTCAAAACCAAGATCGTCTACGGCAACAACGGCAAGGTGGAGGATATCTACGCCATGTTCCGGGAAGTGGAAGAAACCTTTGGTGCCATCGACGTGATGATCAACAATGCCGGACTGACCTTCGGCACCGATTTCCTCAACTGCACCGAGGAGGACTTTAACCACGGGGTTAACATCGACTTCCGGGGTACCTTCTTTTGCATGCAGCAGGCCGCCCGCAACATGATCAAATACAACCGCCGGGGGGTTATTATCAACGTATCCTCCAACCACCAGACGGTGACCTTCCAGGGAGCCATGCTCTATGCCGCCAGCAAGGCCGCCATCGACCGCATGACAAAAACCGCCTCCATCGAGCTTGCCCCCTACGGCATCCGGGTAGTGGACATCGTTCCCGGCTACACCGAGCACGAGGGCTTCAACGAAAGAATGCAGGGAGATCCGGGCTACGAGCATATCGTGGGAGCCATTCCCCTTCACAAATACGCCACCCCCAGCCAGATCGGCAAAACCGCCCTCTTCCTGGCCAGCGATGGTGCCGCCAGCATCACCGGCACCCACATCTACGTGGACGGCGGCGCCCAGAACGTCACCGGCGTACCGGGCTGATTATTGAAAAAGAAAGGGGCTGTAAAAAAGGGTCCCCAAAAAAGGAAAACGGCTGCAACCGGTTGAGGTTGCAGCCGTTTTGTAGTATCATATAGTTGCTACACAAATGAAAACTACGAGAAATGATATCAGAAGTCAAATGGCGTGACTGAAATCCAGGGATTCACCGGCTTTCAAAGCGATTTCCCGGTCTTCGGTTTGGAAATGACAATCACGAAGGGCAGTCAGCCGACCGGAAACCTTTCCGTTTTCGATTTGACCCGAAACCGAGACACCGAATTTTGTTTGAATCTTACCAAACCGAACTGCTTCGCCTTCCCGGAGACAGGAAGCGAATTCCAACCGTCCCCAATAATCGTTGACACAGTTGCGGAGCAGACTTTGGAGGACCATGCCATGGGTGACCAGGTAGAAGGTGGAGTGGAAGGCATTGCTGGTTTCATAAAACTGGACTTGATCCTTGTCCATGTTGCCAGAAGGCAGGATCAAACTCCAATCGTGAGCCCATCCTTCAAAATTTTTCATATTGGTGTCGGCCAGCAGAAGCTGTGCCAGAGTCCATCCCCAGAAGAAGGGAATCTTTATGCCGTCGGTGATCTCGTAGCGAAGCTCGTATGCCCGGCGTTCGGCGGGCAACGGTTCGGGTTCGGTGGGGAAACAGGCAATTCCTTCCAACTGGACGGGGTGTTTTTGCTTTCCGAAATCGTCCGCACCCCGACAGGTGTGATAGGTGCCGCGCTCGCAGAGAAGGGGTTCAAAGGCAAGCCCGTCCGAAAGTATTTTTTGGTAGTCGCCGCTGTGATCCAGACCAAACCGGATCGCGGATTGGAAGGAATATTTAGCGGTGAGCAGGGTGCAAAGGTAGTCGTCCTTATTTACACCCCCCGCTTCATCCCGTCCCATGCAGGGATACCAGCGCAAGTGCCAGAACCCATCGGCTTCCCGGAAGCAGAACTTGCGGAAGAATTTGGCGCATTCGTCGATCAAAGGATATGCATATTTTTTGGCCCATACCGCATCTCCGGTGTATTCCGCCGCTTCGGTTGCAAGGCGGCTGAGGTATCCGGTGTTATGGGCTTCATAACAGAAAATAATGGGTACATAGGGGAAATGATAGCCATCCATGGGGCCGTAATTGAGTTCCCATGGGGGGAAAATCCCTTCTGCTTCGGGCCACAGGCGACGGGTGTAGCGTTTCATGGCATCCATCTCGCCGGCCAGTATTTCCACCCAGTGCTTGACAATATTGCCGTGTCCCGTCATCAAAAGAATGGGAGCAACGTTTTCGATGTCGGGGACGAAATTGTAGGCAAAACCATTGATTCCCATGGCGTTTGCAGGCTGAATGCATTCACTTTCTGCATCGTAGGAGGAGAGCAGGTAAGCCATGGAGCGGATCCACATGGTTTGCTTATCCGGATCGGGATATTCTACCCAGCCCGTGTTCTCCCATGTGTCGTGCCAAAACGCCATGGTACGTTCCATGGAAAGGATGGGGGAATGGGTGTCGGAAGGGGAGTTTACCGATAAGAGCAGGGTGTTTCGGCCGGGCTTGAGAGAAAGCTGCAGATCAGTTCCCAAAAGTCGGCCGTCCATGTTGGTGGAAATATAGAGGTCGGTACGGCTGTCATTGATGGCGGCATCGCAGGTGACGGAAAGCTTCCAACCGGATTCGATCGCGGCAAAGGCAATCGATTGGTCGTAGATTTGACCGCATACGTATGCACAGGGGTCGATTTTGGCAAAGGGAGAGAGCCGGATCGGGGGGAGGGTTTTGGCTTCCCCTGTTACATCGAGGATAATGCCCATCATATCCCGGTTCTGACCGTCAAACCAAGCTTCCATCCGGATGGAAGTGGCGGGATCCAATGCAAAACGGGTACGAAGAATGCCGTCGTAGAAATCGTGCTCCTGGTGGTAG
>JAFYNU010000198.1 GCA_017547975.1 Clostridia bacterium | reverse complement strand
TCCCTCCTTCTTCCCGGGGACCAAGCTTAGCATTCAATAGATCATGCAGAAGATAGCTTCCCATCCCTCGATTCACCGCTCCATAGCACCCGGTGGGATCCTGAAAATCAATCCATATCCAGTTATCCTCCTCATCATACCCAATGCTCACTCTTCTCCCGTCTGTTAGGGTATCTTCCTGTATGTATGTCGCCGGTTCGGGTTGAAATCCCTCCGGGAACCACGCGATCTTGACGCTTTTGTCTCCCTCGGTCAGGAAAAGGCCGTACTCCCCTTCCCTCTCTTTCGAGAGAGGGCGCCAATTATCAAACCAGAATTCAATCATAACTCCATTTTTTCCATCCGGTGTGTAATCGGAGTAGAATGCCGTGAAGCGACTATGTATCCAAGATATCTGAAGAATCTCATCCAGGTTTCCATCCAGAAGTCCTTTTTCAATTTCAATAATATGCAGAAACTCCCCAACCGCATCGGAGGCAAAACCGGTATCATTGCTATGCACATACAGCTCATACCGTTTGGCAATGGGGTCATACTGAAAATTTCCGATGGTTGGATGCGGGCTTAAAGTTGGGGTCGCATTAGGAAGCAATAACAGGTCGTGTGTTTCAAAAAACGTATCATCATAACGTGCTTCGCATAATGCCCGATAGGTAACCTTACACCCATCATAGGACTCCTTTCCCCAATGCTCGGATGCAAGCAGGGAAAAATCATCGGTTACAAAGGAAGGAGTCTCCAAATCATCCTTTGCGGTAATCAAAAACGGAACCATAGTGGTTTTATAGTCAATATTTCCGCGCATTTCCATGTAGCTTTCCGCAGTATAAGAAACCGGTTCTTTTGCGTGCATTGCCTGCCACGTTTCGCTTTCAACCTCCACCACTTCGCTTTCGGGTTCGCTCTCGCTTTCCTCTTCAAATGTGATCTCACTTGTAACCACCTCGGCTTCGGTGCCGCAACCCGCAAAGGTCATCACCAAAAGTAGCAGCCAGACGAGCCATCGTCCTTTTCCCATTTTCCTTCTCCTTTCATAATTGTTTCTTTTTCGGGGCAAACCACCCCATAATACTCTTGGTTCCATGATAGCACAAGTTTTTCCTTCTGTCAATATTTGGGTTAAATAAATGGCAAAAAGAGGTTTGCAAGCCTGCAAACCTCTTTTGACGTTCTCATTTTCTTTACTTTCTGGCGATCCCCTGTTTTCTTGCGGTTTCTGCCACGGCATTTGCCACCACCTGGGCAACCCGCTTGTCCAGCGCGGAGGGAATGATGTATTCGGGGGAAAGCTCCTCCTCCGGAATGACCGCCGCAATGGCTTCGGCGGCGGTGACCTTCATTTCCTCGGTAATGGCACGGGCTCTCACCGCCAGGGCTCCCTTGAAGACCCCGGGGAATACCAGCACGTTATTGATCTGGTTGGGGAAATCGGAGCGTCCGGTGCCCACCACGGCGGCGCCTCCGGCCAGGGCTTCCTCCGGCATAATCTCGGGAACCGGATTTGCCATGGGAAATACGATGCCGTGATTCATGCTGGCCACCATCTCCCGGGTGACGAGATTCGGACGGGATACGCCGATGAACACGTCGGCCCCCGCCATCACGTCCGCCAGGGTACCGGTCTCCCGGTTGACGTTTGTGATTTCTGCCATTTCGGCCTGGACGGGATTCATCCCCTCCACCCCCGGACAGAGGGCTCCGAATACGTCGCAAAGCACGATATTGCCAAACTCCATGCGAAGGAGCAGCCGGGCAATGGAAATTCCCGCCGAGCCGGCTCCGTTGATGACGATTTTGATCTGGCCCTTCTTCTTACCGGTGACCTTCAGGGCGTTGAGCAGGGCCGCCGCCACCACGATGGCGGTGCCGTGCTGGTCGTCGTGGAACACCGGAATGTCACAGACCTCCTTCAGCCGCCGCTCCACCTCGAAGCAACGGGGGGCGGAAATATCCTCCAGATTGATACCCCCAAAGCTTTTGGAGATCAATCGGATGGTTTCCACCAGGGTATCCACGTCCTTGGAATCGATGCAGAGGGGGAAGGCATCCACCCCGCCAAATTCCTTGAAGAGGGCGCACTTGCCCTCCATCACCGGCATTCCCGCCGCCGGGCCGATGTCCCCCAGGCCCAGTACCGCTGTGCCGTCGGTGATCACCGCCACCAGGTTGCCCCGGCGGGTCAGGGAGAAGGATTCCTCCTCCTCCTTTTCAATCACCCGGCAGGCTTCGGCCACGCCGGGGGTATATAGGAGGGACAGGTCGTCCCGGGTTTCGATGGATTTGCGGGAAATGACTTCAATTTTTCCTTCCAGCTCCCGGTGGAGTGCCAGAGAGCGTTCGTTGAGTGTCATAGGGTTCTCCTTATACCATTTTTTCGGGATCCAGAGCCTGATCCAGGGCCTCCCCGTCCATGTAGCCCAGCTTGAGGGCCGCTTCCTTCAGGGAAAGTTCCTCCGCCAGGGCAGTCTTTGCCACCTTGGCCGCCTTGTCGTAGCCGATGTGGGCGTTCAGGGCGGTAACCTGCATCAGGGAGCGATCCAGGTTTTCCTGCATTTTTTCCCGGTTGGGCTTGATCCCCTCGGCGCAGTTTTTGCGGAAGGAGGTGAAGCTGTCCCCCAAAAGGGTCACCGATTGCAGGAAATTGTGGATGGTCAGGGGCATATACACGTTCAGCTCGAAATTCCCCTGGGAGGCCGCCATGGCCACGGCGTTGTCATTGGCCATGACCTGCAATGCCACCATGGCCGCCGATTCGCACTGGGTGGGGTTGACCTTGCCGGGCATAATGGAGCTTCCCGGTTCGTTTTCGGGGATATAAATCTCCCCAAGTCCACACCGTGGTCCGCTGGAAAGGAAGCGGATATCGGTGGTGAGCTTGAAGTAGTTTGCCGCCAGGGCTTTCAGGGCACCGTGGGCATACACCAGAGCATCCCGGGCGGTGAGGGCGTGGAATTTGTTTTCTGCGCCGCAAAAAGCCGTACCGGTCAGGTCGGAAAGCACCGAAATGGCAAGCTCCGAAAAGCCCTTGGGAGCGTTGATGCCGGTACCAACCGCAGTGCCGCCCAAAGCCAGCTCCCGAAGACCCGCCAGGCTTTCGGTGACCATATCCCGCCCCTTTTCCAGCATGACCCGCCAACCGCTGATCTCCTGGGAAAAGCGAAGGGGAGTGGCATCCTGCAGGTGGGTACGGCCGGTTTTGATGACGTCAAAATTTTCTTCCTCCAGCCGCTTGAAGCAGGCAATCAGTTCCGCCAAGGGGGGCAGAAGCCGCTTTTCCATGGCCATCACCGCCGCCACGTGCATGGCGGTGGGGAAGGTATCGTTGCTGCTTTGGGACATATTGGCATGATCGTTGGGGTGCAGGAGCTTTTCCCCCGCCAGGATATTCCCCCGGTTGGCGATCACTTCGTTTACGTTCATGTTGGTTTGGGTCCCGCTGCCGGTCTGCCAAACCGAAAGGGGAAAGTGTTCCGAAAGGGCTCCCGTGCGGATTTCCCGACACACGGCGGCAATCAGCTCCGCCCGGCGTCCGTCCAGTTTGCCCTGGCGCTGATTGGCCACGGCACAGGCTTCCTTCAGGTAGGCGAAGGCTTCGATCACTTCGGGGGGCATTTTTTCCCGGCCCACCCGGAAATTTTCCAGGCTCCGCTGGGTCTGGGCCCCCCACAGGGCCTCCGCCGGGACACGCATTTCCCCCATGGTGTCCCGTTCAATGCGATAGTTCATGGATTTTTCTCCGTAATATCTTAAAGTTCAATGCCAAGCTCGGCGCGGGTATCCACGTCAATGCTCTTGTCGTAGGGATAGCGCTTCAGGGCTTCGTAGGTGGATTCAGGAATTTCCGGGGTACCGGTGGAAAGGCTGGGCAGGAGCATATCCCCGGCTACGTCGGGATCGGTGCAGGCGGTATTGTTGCGCCAGGCATCCCGAACTGCAGGATCACGCAGGTTGGGAATTTCCACCGTTACGCCGCCTTTGATGGCACTGATAAGGGCGAAGTAGCCCGGCAGGAACATATCCATGGCTTCGTACACGTCCACGATCACCGCGTTGCGGTTGCCCCGGAGCTTTTCCACCAGGTTGTGCATGACGTAGTAGTCGCTTCCGCCGTGGCCGGATGCATCCGCCGCATCGCTCAGGCCGTCCCGGGTGCTGGTATCCACCACTTCCGACTTGTTGTCCCCTTCTCCGGCATCGCAGTTGACGTAGAGCTTGTCGGTACCGCCGTTTTCCGCATCCTCACGGGCCGATTCCATGCGGCCCTTGGAGCCGTAGATGGAGTACCATACCGAGTTCTTGGAGGGGCCTACACCGTGGAGGCTCTTGAGGACGGCGCCGTTTTCCAGGGTAACCATTTCCACCCCGAAGGCACCGGCCATAGCACCCATACGGGCCATACGGGCGTTGAAGGGGCCTTCGATGCCAACCACAGAAACCGGGCGGCTGCCGGCAATATGTACCAGGGGACCAAGGGAGTGGGTGCAGTAATAGAAGGCGGACATGGTGTTGCGCCAATGCTTGGGACTGCAGTTTGTGAGGCCATGCCAACCGTGTTCGCAGTTGTGCATGTATTCCCCTTCACCGTATTCAAATTCGCCCAAAGCACCCTTGCGGAAGAGGTCGTACATTTTCCGGGGTGCACCCATGTAGCAATAGTTTTCGGCATAAGCATAGATCTTACCGGTACGTTCCACCGCTTCGATCAATTCCACCGCTTCCTTCATCGTCTGTACCGGGAGAACTTCGCTCAGGACGTTCTTGCCGGCTTCCAGGCAGCGAACCGCAAAGGGAGCGTGGGCATTGGCATAGTTTGCCAGTACGACGCAATCCATATCGTGCTTCAAGAATTCATCAAAGTCGGTGTAGCAAGTCACCTTGCCCTGGCCGTATTCTTCATTGGCTTCCTGGAGCAATTTTTCATTTTTGTCACAAATGGCCACCAGTTCGGCATTCCCTGCGGAAACACAGTAGCTCATCATGGTGCGGCCGCGACCGGCACCCAGAACACCGATCTTCACCTTTTTGGCAAGACCCTTGCGGTAAATGGTGTGATAGAGGGTACCGTCCTCGTAATACATTTCGGTCTGATCCACCTTCAGGGTTTCCAGCATGGCTTCCCAACGGTCCTGCATACCAAGATCGTATTCCACCGGACGGAATCCGGCGGTGAGATAGCTCTTCACGGCGCTGACACGCCATTCATCGGTGGTCAGTTCAATACGGCTGACCCCCTTGGCTCTCAGGTGAGTCAGGGTCAGATAACCCAGGACCTTGGCCAGGCCCTTCCCCCGGTGATCGGTACGGATACCCACCATGTGCATATCACCCACGTTGCCTTCCATAACGAAGGCGGTGACGGTACCCACGTGTTCCCCGTTGTAGTCCAGGAAGAACACGTCCTCGGTCAGATTGATATCCTTACGATTGGTAATGCAGTTGTCGAAGGCTTCCACCCCGGCATCATCGGCGATGAGGCCGTTGCGGCAGCACTCGCACCAGGCGAGCTTGTCCTCTTCGGTTTTGTAGTTGGAAACGGAATATCCTTCGGGGATGGTCACTTCGGCAATGGGAGTACCTGCGAACCAGTACATTTTCAACTGTGCCATATTAAGATTCCTTTCTTCTTCCCGGCATTCACCCTCCGGGTTACTTGACAACATTATACCACTTCTCTATAATATAGGAAAGTGGATTTTTCCATTTAACCCAAAGAAATTGTAAGGAGATTCCCTTATGGATCGTAAAATCGTTTTGGTTCTGGTGGACGGCATGCGCCCCGACGGACTCACCGGATGTGGCAACCCCTACGTTCCCGAACTGCTTGCCGGTTCGGCCTACACCCTCTCCGCCCGGACGGTGATGCCCAGCTGCACCCTACCCTGCCACATGTCGCTTTTCCACAGTGTGGAACCGGGCCGCCACGGCATTACCTCCAACCTTTACACCCCCCAGGTTCGCCCGGTGAAGGGTCTCTGCAACAAGCTGGATAATGCCGGGAAAAAGTGTGCCTTTTTCATCACCTGGGAAGAACTGCGGGACCTGAGCCGCCCCGACGAGCTCCACTATTCTCTGCTGATCAACCAGCACAAGCGCCGTGACACCGATACTGCCATCACCAACGCCGCCATCGATTACATTCTCTCGGAGGAACCCGACTTCACCTTCATCTACCTGGGTGAAACCGACGAGGTTGGCGGTCACGACGTGGGTTGGATGAGCGAAACCTACATGGGTTCGGTGAGCAAGGCCATTTCCTGCACCAAAAAGCTGATCGAAGCCCTGCCGGAAAATTATACCGTCATCCTCACCGCCGATCACGGCGGCCACGACCGCAGCCACGGGGAGGACATTCCCGAGGATATGACCATTCCGGTGGTCATCCGGGGCGAAGGCTATGCCGACGGCCGGGACCTTGGGGAAGGTGTCAGCATTATGGACATCGCCCCCACCATCGCCACCCTTTTGGGGATTGCCCCCGACCGGGAATGGATCGGCAAGGTCTTGAACCCGGCCCTTTAAGGAGCCCATCATGTTAACCTACGACTCGGTGCTTCCCCTGTTTGAAAAGTGGATGGGGATCCTGCGGTTGCAGAACGCATGGGACGTGAAGCTGGAGCTCATTGATGACGAAACCTTTTGGAAAACCGGCGATTTCAAGGTGGACCCCGATGACCGCAAGGCCATTCTGATGCTCAACGCCAAAAATCCCAAACAGGAGAACGTGGAGGAGGTCATCATCCACGAGCTCTTGCATTTGAAGCTATATCCCCTGGATCAGCTGACCGAGGGTTTGATTGACGGCCATTATCAGCCGGACACCCCGGAGTATAACACCATCTACACCCAATTCATGACCATGCTGGAGCAAACGGTGGAGGAAATGACCAAGTGCTTTCTGCTCTACCAGGGGGATGACAAATCCCTTTCCTACGGCAGATGCAGAACCATGAAATCCTTCAACGACCTGTACGATGGTCTCAAACCGCTGTAAATCAAAATCACCACCCCGACACCATGGTGTCGGGGTGGCTGCATTTTATAGCACCGGGTACGGGCGAACGCAGTTCGCCCCTACGATGGAAAACCGCACCGTGCACTGTAGGGGCCGATGCCCACATCGGCCCGCCCTGTGACATTTGCGGCATGGGGAATGAGGCAAGT
>JAFYNU010000197.1 GCA_017547975.1 Clostridia bacterium | reverse complement strand
GTCATCAGCCGCACCTTCCACGATGCCGTATGACCGGACGGATCCATTCCTTCCAGAGCCTCGGCACGGTGGACAGCCCCGGAGTACGCTTCGTGGTGTTCACCCAGGGCTGTCCTCTGCGGTGTGCCTTTTGCCACAACCCCGACACCTGGGATATGGCAGGGGGCAGTGACTACACCCCGGAAGAGGTCTTGAGGCGGGTTCTTCGCTGCAAAAGCTACTTTGGCCGGGAGGGGGGCATCACCATTTCGGGTGGGGAACCCCTGCTGCAGGCGGAATTCTGCGCCGAGCTCTTTGCCCTTTGCCACGAAAAGGGCATCCATACCTGCCTGGACACCTCGGGATGCATTTGGAACGAGCCGGTTTCGGCCCTTTTGGAGCAGACCGACCGGGTGCTTCTGGACCACAAATTTGCAAACGATACCGCCTACCGGGCATACACCGGCTATCCCATCGCCCCGGCGGCGGAGTTTCTGGACAGATTGCAGGAGAGGGGCATTCCCACCACCCTGCGCCGGGTGATTCTCCCCGGTATCAACGACAGCCCGGAGGATATCCTGGCTCTGAAGGCGGTAGCCGAAAGCCACAGGGTTGTGGACAAGGTGGAACTGCTCCCCTTCCGCAAGATCTGCCAGACCAAGTATGACGCCATGGGCATCCCCTTCCCCTTCGGTCATATCTCCACCCCCACCAAGGAGAAGATGGAGGAGCTGAACGGGATCTTTGGCGGCTGACAACTAAACATTTGATTTGCCGTCCCGCAAGGGGCGGCTTTTTTATCTCAAATTCCCTCCGCCAAATCCGCAACCGACAGCCGATTTTCCATTGTCAATTTCCCACGTCGGTGGTATAATGAACTCATCAACAGATCGTACCGCAAGGAGGATGCCACATGAAGACCATGACCGCCTGGGATGCCCCCATTCGGGTGTTTGGGGTTCCCTTTTTTGAGGAAAAACGCATTTTTGAGCGGGTTCCCGCCGCTCTTCGGGAGAAGCTCCCCTCCCTGGCATTTTTAGGCCGGCGGACCCCCGGCGGCCGGGTGGGGTTCCGTACCGATGCCCCCACCTTTACCGTCAGGGCCACCATCGAAAACCTGGGCCACGATATTGGCATGGGCATTTTCGGTTCCTCCTCGGTGGCAGTTGCCATTGGGGACCACCGGAACGCCCGCTACACCGCCCTGGCATACCCTGCCGACTACACAATCCACACCTTCGAAACCACCGTGAACAAATCCGCCGATATGGAGGAAGTCACCCTGTGGCTGCCCCGGAACAAGATCATCACCGACCTGGTGCTGGAATTCCCCGATGACGCCCGGGTGGAAGCCCCCACCCCCTATTCGGTGGGGCCGGTCATGTTCTATGGCTCTTCCATCACCGAAGGGGGGTGTCCTGCAGGCCCCATGAACAGTTACGAAGCCATGCTTTCCCGCTGGCTGGACATGGATTTTTACAACTTCGGCTTCTCGGGAAGTGCCAAGGGAGAGCTGGAAATGGCCGACTACCTTGCCACCATCCCCTTTACCGCCTTCGTTTACGATTACGACCACAACGCCCCGGACCCCGCCCACCTGGCCGCTACCCACGAGCCCTTCTTCCTGCGCATGCGAGAGCACTTCCCAGATATGCCGATTTTGATGATGTCCAAGCCCGACTTTGAAAACGACGACCACGCCGCCCAGCGCCGGGATATCATCCGCAAGACCTACGAAAATGCAAAAGACCGGGGGGATCAAAACGTCTGGTTCATCGACGGGGAGACCTTCTTCGGCAACGAGGACCGGGAGCTTTGCACCGTGGACCGCTGTCACCCCAACGACCTGGGCTTCTACCGCATGGCAAAAACCATTCGGCCGGTGCTGGAAGACATGCTGAAACAGGTTGCCAAATTTCCAAAAGTTTGATACAATAAAGAAAATAGATTCAAGGAGGCCTTTTTATGAATTTAACCTTTCCCGCCATTCTGTCGGCCATCGTCAGCTTTGTTACCAGTTGGGGACTGAAGATTCTGGCGGCCGTGGTGGTTTTCCTGGTGGGCATCAAGCTGATCAGCATGGCCACCAAGTGGCTCCACAACAGCCCCAAGCTTTCCAAAATGGACAACAGCCTGCGTTCCTTCCTGGTGGGCTTTTCCAAAATTGCCCTGTATGCGGTATTGGTGATCACCGTCGCCATGATCGTGGGAATTCCGGCGGCATCCTTCATCACCGTTCTGGCTTCCTGCGGCGTAGCCATCGGCCTTGCTCTGCAGGGTTCCCTCAGCAACTTCGCCGGGGGCATCATGATCCTCTTCTTCAAGCCCTTTAAGGTTGGGGATTTCATCGAAGCCATGGGTGAAATGGGCACCGTTGCGGAAATCTCTGTGGTATACACCGAGCTCTTGACGGTGGATAACAGACGCATCACCGTTCCCAACGGAGCCCTGACCAACTCGGTCATGAAAAACTACTCCTCGGAAGAGACCCGTCGGGTCGATCTGACCT
>JAFYNU010000196.1 GCA_017547975.1 Clostridia bacterium | reverse complement strand
CACCAGCTACACCTACGATGCCGACGGAAATCTGATCAGCGCCAAAGACAACGCCGGACGCAACGAAAGCTACACCTATTCCAATGCCAAGGAACTGACCGAAGCCACCACGGCGGACAACAAGAACTACAGCTACACCTACCATTCTTCTCTGCCCCACCGACTGCTGTCCGCCACCTCCCATTCCTCGGACATCAAGTTTGCCTTTGGCTACGATGACAACGGTAACGTAACCTCCACCACAACCATGGCGGTGAACGACAGCGGAAATCAGCTGAGCGGCACCAAAAAGATCGTGACCACCACCACCTACAACAACGACGGCAACTATGTGGCAAGTGTCATCGATCCCGCAGGGAACCCGATGAACTATGATTACGATCCGTTAAAGGGTACCCTTCTTCGCACCAGCGACTATTTCAGCAACGAAACCACCTATACCTACGACCCGGATAACGACCGGCTTCTGACGGTATCCCAGGACGAATCCGACGTGGCCTACAGCTACAACGGTAAGGGTCAGTTAACCGGCATCGACGGGGAAACCAGTGACTACACCCTGACCTACGATGCCTTTGGCAACGTAAAAACGGTGAAGGTGGGCACCACCACCCTGGTGACCCACACCTACGGCGCCAACAACGGGAATCTTCTTTCCAGTGCCTACGGCAACGGATTTACCGTAGAATATGTGTATGATTCTCTTGACCGGGTGACAAAAGTAAAGTATAATGGAACTATCCAGTACGAATACGTCTACAACGCCATGGGACAGCTGGCGGAGTACACCGATCACGAAAATGAGGTAAGCTATACCTACTACTACGACCTGATCGGGCGTCTCCGTCGCACCGAAGGAAGCGACGGCACCCGCTACGAAACCGCCTACGACAACGTGGACAAGGTCACCGAAGTGAGCTACACCTACGAAGGTGAGCGAAGAGAGATGTCCTACAGCTACTCCGATCGGGACAATCTGCCGGAGACCACCGGATGGGGCTCCAACCGAAGCAAGACCCAAAGCTACGATGCCCTGGGACGACTGAACCAGAGTAGCATTGCCACCGGAAGCAGCACCATCACCAGCACCTATGGGTATTGGATGAGCATGTATTCCGGGCAGACCACCGCCACCGTGAGCTCCATCGACAGCAGTATCGCAGGCATTCCCACCTACGGCTTGGGCTACAACGAAGCAGGTCAGGTTTGGGAGCTCTACGTGGATGATGTAATGCAGGAGCTCTACTCCTACGACGGCAAGGGTCAGCTCATTTTGGTGGATGCCCGGGTGGGCAAGGACATCGTTTACAACTACGACCTGGGCGGAAACCTCACCAGTGTGGAGGAATACAATTCCGGGTATTCCGAAACCGCAACACCGGATACGGTCATCACCTATACCTACGGCAACGCCAACTGGCCGGACCAACTGACTTCCTACAATGGGGAAAGCATCGTCTACGACGCCATCGGTAATCCGACCACCTACCGGGGTGCCACTCTCACCTGGAACGGACGGCGGCTGACCAGCTACAACGGGAATGGTGTCAGCGCAAGCTATACCTATAGCGAAGAGGGCATCCGTACCAGCAAAACGTTGAACGGTGTCACCACCGAGTATTTCCTGTCGGGTTCCACCATCCTTGCGGAAAAGACCGGGGACAGCATCACCTGGTTCCTTTACGACATGGAAGGAAACCGGGTAGGGTACGAATACAACGGTGCCACCTACTGGTATGTCACCAACATCCAAGGGGACGTCATGTACGTGGCCGATTCCTCCGGAACTCCCATCGGCAAATACGACTACTCCCACTGGGGCGATTGCACCGCAACCCTGCTGGTCGATAGTGCAAGCGAAGCCTTTGCCGCCAATCCCTTCACCTATCGTGGGTATTACTACGATGACGAAGTGGGACTCTACTACCTGCAGAGTCGGTATTATGACGCCGAAGTAGGACGGTTTATCAACTCGGATGAGTATGTTTCAACCGGGCAAGGAATTCTCAGTCACAATACATATATGTATTGTTTGAATACTCCTATCTCTTCTTTGGATCCTTCGGGAAAGATCATGATAGCAGTAGATATTCTACGTGGCGGTGGTGCCGGATATATGCCACCGGATAGCGAGCATTACCGTCCTCCTACCGGAGGTCCTAAGATTAAGGAAATCGTCGATGACTTGACAAATCAAGATCCAAAAGTTGCTGCCGATCCTGACAAAAACTTGACTTTTTATAAAGGTGTGCCGGTTATCAAATTGGATTTTATGGATAATGCAGGATTTTCATGCGGGATCATATTCACGGGAAAAAACATCAGCGGACGTTTAATCCAACACGAGTATGGACATGTTATGCAGTATCGGAGATTGGGGCTTCCTCTTTATTTGTGTCGGGTTGTCGTCCCCTCTGTCTCCGCTTACTTCCTTTCTAAAAAGATCAGCTTTTTAAATGACAATTACAATAGTTTACCCTGGGAATACCAGGCTGATCAGTATGGTGGAGTCAGCAGAAGCTCATATGCACCTTGGGCAGAACCGATATCCAACTTATATTGGTTCTACTAAGAATCCTCAAATTTTTTGTGAAAAACACCCTCAAGAAAGGATGGTCACATGAAACACTTTAGAGCTTTGCTTTGTTGTTGCGTCTTATTCTGCTTGGTTCTTCCTCTAAGCAGTTGCTCCGAACCATATCCATTCCCTAATCGTGATGAACTAGTTGACCGAATCGAGCTTCTTTACTATCCAAGAGGGCACATCGTCGAAGCTGAGAGTATGGACTTCCGATTAATTCGGGAATTAGACCCTTTGGAATACAAGACTTTCATCAATGACATCTGTGCTCTTCCAACCGATTATGCTAAGGGAGACCCTCCCTGCGATTACGGTCCCTTTGTAGCGCGTATTACATACACAAATGGCGATGTGGAATATCTGGGTTCTTATCATATCGAATTTGTGGAGAAAGGTGAGCTCCCTGTTGAGTTTGGATTCTATTATTTTAAAGGATATTCTTTTCAAACCATATTCTTTCAATACGCCATTGATGCAATTTCCAGTGCCGAATAGATCAAACACTACTTTATAAATAGCAACATATCTATAATCTGTTTTGAAAGGATAATGATATGAAACAGACTAAGTTTTTGGTTGTTTTTTCGCTTTTCTTTTGTATGATTCTCCTCCTAAGCAGTTGTTCCGAATCCTATCCATTTCCCAATCGAAACATATCAGTTATGAAAATCGAGCTTCTTTATTATCCAAAAGGGCACATTTCTGAAGCTGAGAATATGAACTTCAAATTAATTCGGAAATTGGACCCTTCGGAATACAACGACTTTATCAAGGCGGTTAGTTCTATCCCCACTGGTTATGCCGAAGAGAATCCTCTCAGCGATTACGGCCCCTTTGTTGCTCGCGTTACATATCATAATGGCAATGTGGAATATTTGGGTGTTCGTCATATAGAACTTGTGGAGAAAGGGGATACTCCCCTCGGATATAGCTCCCACTACTTTAAGGGTTCTTCTTTTCCAGCTATCTTCTTCAAATATGCCGTAAAAGCGTTTTCCAATACCAAGTAAATCCGTTTTCATCAAGGGGTAACATATTTGTTGCCCCTTGATGAAACACTACGACCTGGGCGGGAACATCACCAGTGTGGAGGAATACTATTCCGAGTATTCCGAAACCGCCACCCCGGATACGGTCATCACCTACAGCTACGGCAACGCCAACTGGCCGGACCAACTGACCTCCTACAACGGGGAAAGCATCGTCTACGACGCCATCGGGAATCCCACCACCTACCGGGGTGCCACCCTCACCTGGAACGGGCGGCGGCTGACCAACTACAACGGAAACGGTGTCAGCGCCAGCTATACCTATAGCGAGGACGGCATCCGTACCAGCAAAACCGTCAGCGGTGTCACCACCGAGTATTTCCTGTCGGGCTCCACCATCCTTGCGGAAAAGACCGGGGACAGCATTACCTGGTTCCTTTACGACATGGAGAGGAACTCCATTTACACCAAACAGAACGCACCATTTGGGAGGAATGCAATTTCTCCCAAATGGTGCGTTGTTCTGTCTTTGCAGTTATCCGGATGTATGGCTGTCACCCAAGGCAACAGCACAGGCATTTACTTTTCAGAAATCAATTCGCCCCTTCCATCCGCACGATACTCGCCCGCCTGTATTGTTTCCAATCCAGACATTGCCCGCATCGGTCACAATACGACATGAATTCCCTTTCCAGGGTCACGCGGCATCTGGGGCATATGTAAAATCGTTCCCGTCGTCCAACCCACATTTCTGTGATGGACAGCGGCCTCCGAAATGCCTCCGCCCCATGGGCCGCATCCAGTTGCGTTTGCCTCATTCCTCTTCCTCCCGAATGACCAACAGTGATTCCATCGGCGTCTGCAAAGCCTGACTCAACCGATAACACAGGGATACTGCCACATCCGTATCTTTGTAACAGATGCTCCTGACGTGCCGTACCGAGATACCAAGAATTTCTGCAAAGGGTTCTTGCTTCAAATTCTGTTCCAGCATTTTTGCACGGACTTTTGTGTGACTTAATTTGACCATTTTCAACACCTCTTTCTT
>JAFYNU010000195.1 GCA_017547975.1 Clostridia bacterium | reverse complement strand
GTGCTGTAGTTAAAAGCCGATTTGCCGGGATGAATTGGTTACGAATGTCTTCCCGATCCTGGGACTTTTTTGTTGCAATCGGATTGCAGTTGTGATATAGTGAAACGGAAAGAAAAAATAACAGGAGGAATTATCCATGACCAAACGTGAACGCGTTATTGCCGCTATGCACAATCAGCCGGTGGACCGGCCCCCGGTGGGCTTCTGGTTCCACTTCAAGCCTGAGCAGGCCAAGGGTCAACCTTGTGTGCAGGCTCATCTGGATTACTACAACCGCATTGATACCGACATTGCAAAGCTCATGTGCGACGGTTATTTCGACTACCCCAACCCGGTGGCCAAGAATATCAAGGATGCCAAGGATTGGTACGACATGAAACCCCTGGGTCCCGAAAGCGACTTCATCCGGGAGCAGGTGGAGCGGGTCAAGGCGGTGAAAGCCGGGCTCCAGAGCGACTGCCTGGTGCTTTACAACGTATTTGCGCCCTTTTCCACCCTGCGCTTCGGTGCCGGGGACGAGATCGTCATGGCTCACCTGAAGGAGGATCCCGCCGCCATTGCCTACGCCCTGGAGGTGGTGGCAAAGGACAATGCCCTGCTTTGCGAGCTTCTTTTCACCGAAGCGGGTGTGGATGGCATTTACTATTGCGTTCAGGGGGGCGAAAAGGACCGCTTTACCCCGGCAGAATACCGGGAATACGTGACCCCCAGCGATCTTGCCGTTTTGGAACACGCCAACAAATTTGGCGATCTGAACGTGCTCCACTGCTGTGGCTGGGCAGGGATTCCCAACCACATGGAGGTGTGGCAGGACTATCCTGCGAAGGCTATCAACTGGGCCTGCTTTGTGGAAAACATGAATCTGACCGAAGGCAAAGCCTTCTTCGGCGGAAAATGTGTCCTTGGCGGGTTTGACAACCGCGCTCAAAGCCTGATTGTCAACGGAACCCGGGAAGAAATCGAAGAATATACCAGAACCCTGGTGGAAAAGGCGGGCAAAACCGGCGTTATGATCGGTGCCGACTGTACCCTGCCGGGCACCATTGACGTGGAACGCATCGGCTGGGTGGTAGACGCCGCAAAAGCATTGTAAACCGAAGGAAGCGGGCAGGGACGGCTGCCGTCGGTCATGAAAAAGGGGAAGCAGTATGAAAAAACTTAGAATTGGCGTTTTGGGCGGTACCCGCGGACTGGATTTTATGAATCGCGTATTGAATGGCCACCCCAAAGCGGAGGTAACCGCCATTTGCGAAAATCATCCGGGGCTGAAGGCTAAGATCGAAAGCGAGACCGCAGGGACCGGAATGCGGGTTTTTTCGGAGTTTGACGAAATGCTATCCGATGGGCTGGATGCCGTGATTATTGCCAACTTTGCCAATGCCCATGCCCCGTATGCCATCCGTGCGCTGAAAGCCGGGGTAAACGTATTTTCCGAATCGATTCCCACCCAGACCATGGGGGAAGCGGTAGCCCTTGCGGAGGCGGTGGAAGAAAGCGGAAAGCTTTATTGCTATGGAGAAAACTATTGCTATCTGCCCCACGTATTTGCCATGCGCCGTTTTTTGGAAGAGGGGCAAATGGGTGAGGTCATGCACGCCGAAGGGAACTTCATCAACGACTGTTCCTGGAAATGGCACCTTCTTACCCGTGGGGATCGGAATCATTGGCGAAATCACGTGCCCTCCACCTTTTATTGTACCCATTCGGTGGGACCCGTCCTGTATGCCACCGGCCGTAGGGCGGTGAACGTGGTTGCCATGGAAACCCAACGCATGCCCCATATGGCCCAGGGCGGCGCCCGGAGCGGCAGTGCCGCCATGGAGATCATGCAGTTGGATAATGGCGGTATGGCCAAAAGCACCAACGGAAATTACCGCCGGCAATATAGCGCCGACTACCGGTTTATTTGCGAAAACGGAACGGTGGAATCCGACCTTTATCAGTTTGGCAGAGTGCGTGTTTTGCACCCGGCGGGAAATGGCAGTTACAGCCTGAAAGAATGGGATGCCCCGTATGTGTTTGATGCTTTCCCGGTCTGGTCGGAGCGGGATCCCGCATTTTTGCCTCCCTTTGAAGCGGCAGACGTCTATCTGATCAACTGCTTTGTGGAATCGATTTTAGGTAATCCCGATGCCCAAGAGTATATGATCGACGTGTACCGTGCTTTGGATATGTCCATGGTGGGTACTCTGGGGTACCGATCCATTCTGGAAGGAAGCAAGCCCTACGTCATTCCCGATATGCGGCTGAAGTCCCAACGGGATCTTTGGCGAGGGGATAACAAAAGTACCGATGGGGCTATTTCGGCAGGGGACGATCTTCTGCCCCCCAACCGGGACGGATTCCCCGACGTAGCCGACGAGGTATATGAAAAAGTGGCAAAGGAATTCCGGGATACTCCCATCACCAGCGGAAGTCATTGAGTACGTAAAAAATTCTTTTCCGACTCTTGACAAGACACATAGCAATATGCTGTAATTGACGTCTTCAACCTTTTTGTGAAGTTGAAAAAGAGGTACCTGCCTTTGCCGACATAGCAAAGCTCAAATACTGAAAAAAGAAGGACTTCGGAAATCGAAGTCCTTTTTGCTATAAATCGTAAGATACCGGTTGACAAATGATGGGGAATCCAGTATAATCTCCCGGTAAAGGAGTGAGAAAATGCTTCAAGTGATTGAAACCATCAACCAATATCTGAATGACTTTATCTGGGGCGTTCCCGCCATGACCTGTATCATCGGCGTGGGACTTTACCTTGCCATCCGTACCGGATTTTTGCAGATTCGCAAGTTTGGCTATGCCATGAAGCACACCGTGGGTCGTATGTTCAAAAGGGAAGAGGCCTCCGCAGGAGCCCTGACCCCCTTCCAGGCGGTTTGCACCGCCCTGTCGGCCACGGTGGGAACCGGCAACATTGCCGGTGTGGCAGGGGCCATTGCCATCGGCGGCCCCGGTGCCGTGTTCTGGATGTGGATTTCCGCCCTGCTTGGAATGGGTACCAAATTTGCCGAAGTAACCCTGGCGGTTCACTATCGGGAACGCAACCAAAAGGGTGACTACGTGGGCGGCCCCATGTACTACATCAAAAACGGCCTTGGAAAGGGCTGGATGTGGCTGGCTTATCTTTACGCCGCCTTCGGCGTGTGCGCCGTGTTTGGCACCGGCAACGCCACCCAGGTCAATACCATCACCGCCTCCATTAACACCGCCCTGATCAACTACAAGCTCCTCACCAGCGACAGCACCGGCGGCTCCAATCTGATCATTGGTATTTTTATTGCCATCATTGTAGCCCTGATCCTCATCGGCGGCGTCAAGCGCAT
>JAFYNU010000194.1 GCA_017547975.1 Clostridia bacterium | reverse complement strand
GGTGGTGCCGATGCGGAAAAAGGCCAGGGTGGCGTACACCAGGGTGATCGCCGCCAGAATCAGGGCGGCGCTCCGGGTCATTTTCGGGGGTTGCCGCTTCAAAAAACGGGGCAGGTGAAATTTCTTCTTTTTGGGAGGTTCTTCTTCCAAAGCCTCATCCTCAACCGGGCTATCCTCTTCGAGGGGCAGTTCTTCCTCTTGTGTTACCGCTTCCTCCCGGGGCTGGACCTCCTCTTCGGGGGGCAGTCTCTTTTCATCTTCCATGGGGGTCTCCTTATCGTTTTTCACGGAAGAAGTCCCGCAGGATTTCGGCACTTTCTTCCTCCAGATTACCCCCGCTGACGTGGGGTTTGTGATTGAGGGGGTAGGAAAACAAATCCAGCACGCTGACACAGGCGCCGGCCTTTTCATCGTATGCGCCAAACCATACCTTGGGAATTCTGGCCGCCACGATGGCCCCCGCACACATGGGGCAGGGTTCCAACGTGACGTACATTTCGGTATCTTCCAACCGCCAGGCGCCCAGGGCCTGATTGGCTTCGGCAATGGCCAGGATTTCCGCGTGGGCGGTGGCACTGCCCTCCTCCCGACGGTTTCGGCCCTCGCCGATGATCTGCCCATCCTTGGTGATGACACAGCCCACCGGCACTTCGCCGCTTTCGGCGGCCTCCCGGGCCAAATCCAGAGCCCGGCGCATAAACTTTTCTTCGTACATTAAAGCTTGGAAATGACGTAGTCGGCAAATTCAGCGGTGGTGGCACCGGTGTCCCGGCCGGTGATGACCAGAGCCTTTTCCTCGGCGGTGCAGATGTCCAGAGCCCGGGCGAGCTTCCCGGCCTTCTCCTGCTTGCCGATGTGTTCCAGAAGCATCACAACCGCCCGGAGCATGCTGCAGGGGTCGGCGTAGATGTCCCGGCCTTCGTCCACCATGCGGGGGGCGGAGCCGTGGATGGCTTCGAACATAGCGTACTTCTTACCCACGTTGGCCGATCCTGCGGTGCCGACACCGCCCTGGAATTCGGCGGCTTCATCGGTGAGGATATCACCGTAGAGGTTGGGCATGACGAACACGTCAAACTGGGTGCGGCGCTTTTCGTCCACCAGCTTGGCGGTCATGATATCGATAAACCAGTCGTCCACCTGGATGTCGGGGTATTCCTTGGCCATGTCGTAGAAGATGCGAAGGAACTTGCCGTCGGTGGCTTTGATGATGTTGGCCTTGGTGACACAGGTGACCCGCTTGCGGCCGTTGTTCTTGGCATATTCGAAAGCCAGACGGCAGATGCGCTCGCACCCCTCGTCGGTGGCGATGGTGAAGTCCACCGCCAGCTCGTCGGTGACCTGGGAGCCCAGGCTTCCCACGGCGTAGCCGCCTTCGGTATTTTCACGGAAGAAACGCCAGTCGATGCCCTTTTCGGCCACCTTCACCGGACGCACGTTGGCAAAGAGATCCAACGCCTTGCGCATGGCCACGTTGGCGCTTTCGATGTTGGGCCAGGGGTCGCCGGCCTTGGGGGTGGTAGTGGGCCCCTTCAGAATGACGGGGCAGGTCTTGATGACTTCCATCACGTCGTCGGGAATGGCCTTGCCGCAGGCGGCGCGGTTTTCGATGGTGAGCCCGTCAATTTCCACAAGCTCCACCTTGCCGGCCTTGATCTCCTGGTCCAGAAGCTTTGCCAGAACTCTTGCGGCTTCTCTGGTAATGCTGGGGCCAATGCCGTCGCCGCCGCACACGCCGATGCGAAGCACCGGCAGGGCATCAAAGTCAATGAAGTCACCTTCGGCCTTGATTCTATCCAGGCGTTCCAGCTGGGAACGCAGAACTTTTTCGTAATGGGCTACTGCAGAGGTAATGTCGTACATGTTTTTTCTCCTTTTTCGCCGAAGCTCAATCTCCGGCAGTTCTTCCCTATATTATAGGTTTTATTCTCCCGCTTGTCAAGAAATATGCACCCGAGCCAGGACGAAAGACAAATAATCCCGTTCTTTGGGGCAAAAAATCCGCCCGGTTGTTTCCGGGCGGGAGAATATGCAATACGCTCAGCTCATGAAGCCCGAAAGGATGGTTTCCTCGGCTTCCTCCTGGGTTAGTCC
Source organism: Clostridia bacterium (assembly GCA_017547975.1). Lineage (GTDB taxonomy): Bacteria > Bacillota > Clostridia > Oscillospirales > QAMX01 > RUG11797. The sequence goes on along the minus strand of JAFYNU010000194.1, from coordinate 1,554 downwards.
CAGGGTCATGAGCTTTTGGATCTGCTCACCGGCGATCTTGCCGATGGCGGCTTCGTGGATGAGGGTGGCTTCGGGGTGCTCCGCCGCAACCGTGGGGATGGAGCGGATCTTGGCGGCGTCCATGATGATGGAGTCGCACTGCACGTGGCCGAAGCAACAGGCCTTCCCGGTGATGGAGGGGTAGAAGATCTGCACCGATTGGTCCCGGGCCACCGAGCGGGAAACGATGCGCCCGCTGGCGTCAACCCCTTCCAGCACGATGTCCATGGTGGAATCGGCGTGCTGAACCCCGTGGGTGAAGAGCTTTTCGTTGATGACCACCTCCGCCCCGGCCTGGCAAACCACGGTGGTTTTGCGGTTGGTGGAGTCCACCCCCTTGATCTGGGTGGTTTCCAGTTCCATGTAGGCCCCTTCGTCCAGGTAAATGACGGTTTCGGGGTTCATGACCTTTTCGCCGGTGCCTTCCCCGTCGCCGTAGTGGCGTTCCACGTACTTGACACGGGCATGTTTGCCCACGTGGAAGGTATGGATACCGTCGTGCTGAGCGGTGTCACAGCTGGAATTGTGGATGCCGCACCCGGCAACGATGAGCACGTCGGCCCCTTCGCCGACGAAAAATTCGTTATACACCATTTCGGTGTAGCCGCTTTCGGTGATGATGACCGGAATGTGCACCGATTCATTTTTGGTGCCCGGAGCGATGGTAATATCAATGCCGGGCTTGCCCTCCTTGGGGCTGATGACGATATTTTCGCTGCTGGCGCGGCCTGCGGCTTCGCCGTTTTTGCGGATGTTGTAAGCCCCCTGGGGTACCGTTTCCAGCTGGGCAATCTCCATTAGGAGCTTGAGATCCTTTTCGGAAAGCGTCTGACTCATGCGCGGGCCACCTTTCTGTCGTATTCACAGCCCTCGGCACTCCGGTCGAAGACGAAGGGCAGGATTTCCTCCTTGGTGCCGCTGTGGGTCACCTTGCCGCCGGAGATGAGGACCACCTTGTCCGCCAATTCAATGATGCGCTCCTGGTGGGAGATCACGATGATGGCGCTTTCCCGGGTGGCGTGGAGGGCCCGGAAGGTCTCGGTCAGGCGGGAGAAGGACCAAAGGTCGATGCCCGCTTCGGGTTCGTCAAAGATCATCAGGTCGGTGCCGCGGGCCAGGACCGACGCGATTTCGATGCGCTTCACCTCGCCCCCGGAAAGGGAGGCGTCGATTTCCCGGTCGATGTAGTCCCCGGCGCAAAGGCCCACCTTGTTCAGGTAGAGACAGCAATCGTCCCGGGAGAGCTTCTTTTTGCCGGAGGACAGGGCCAGAAGGTCCTTGACCTTCATTCCCTTGAAGCGGGCGGGATGCTGGAAGCCGTAGCTGACCCCAAGCTTGGCCCGGTCGGTGATAGACATATGGGTGATATCCTCCCCACGGAAGGTGATTTTGCCCCCGGTGGGGTCCACAAGACCCATGATGGCCTTGGCCAGGGTGGTTTTGCCGCCCCCGTTGGGGCCGGTGACCACGATAAAGTCCCCCTTGTTGACCGTCAGGTCCACCCCCTGCAGGATG
>JAFYNU010000193.1 GCA_017547975.1 Clostridia bacterium | reverse complement strand
TGAAACGAACCATGGCCGCCTTGAAGGAGGCGTAGATGGAGAAGCGACCGGCAAAGTTGACCTCATGGTGATTGGAACCGATCATGGCGATGGAACCCTCGATGCCCTTTTCACGCATGAACTTGCCCGCTTCGGCTACGCAGAAGTAGCAGGCACGGAAGTTGACGTTGCACACCGTGTTGAACACATCCTCTTCCACTTCCATAACGGCGCCGCCTCTGGTGGTGCCGGAGTTGTTGATGAAGAGATCCAGACGATCGTATTCGGCGCGGAATTTTTCAAAGAGACGCTGGGCGGCACCCGATTCCGACAGGTTTTCTACCAGGATCTTGCAGGCTACACCCTTGGATTCGATGATCGCCTTGGTTTCTTCGGCGCTTTGGGGGTCGCGGCCGGAATGGTGCAGGCAGATATCGTAGCCCATCTCAGCAAGCCGAATGGCCATGCCACGGCCGTTACCCGAACCCGAACCAGTGATAAAACATACTTTACGTTCCATATTGATTTCTCCTTCAATATTATTCTTCAAAACGGTAGCTTTCCAGGGGTGCATTCAAAAGGGAGTCTCCCCCATCCACGTCGATGGTCTGGCCGGTGATGCTTCGGCCTGAGGGAGATGCCAAGAACTCTGCCAAATCGGCAAGTTCGGAGGGGGGAACCATCCGTTTCAGGGGGAGACGGGGTTCCACATGCTTGATATATTGCTCCAGATCAAATTCGTGTTTTTCATATATGGGCACGATGTAACCCGGGGCAATGCAGTTGACGCGGATCTTGTAGTGCGAGAATTCCAGGGCCGCCCACTTGGTAAAGCGGACCATGGCCGACTTCAGAGAGGCATACACCGAGAAGCCTCCGCGGAAGTTGACCCGGTGATGGTTGGAGGCGATCAGGGTAATGGACCCTTCAATGCCCTTTTCCCGCATGAACTTGCCCGCTTCGGCCACACAGAAGTAGCAAGCCCGGAAGTTAACGCCCACAAGCTTGTTGAACATGGCCTCATCGGTCTTCATAATAGGACCGCCGTCGGTAATGCCGGAGTTGTTGATGAAGATATCCAGCCGGTCGTATTCCGCCCGGAATTTTTCGAACAGACGCTGAGCAGCACCCGACTCCGCCAGATTTTCCACCAGGACCTTGCATTCCACGCCCTTGGAGGCAATCAAAGCCCGTGTTCTTTCCGCACCTTCCGGGTCACGCCCCGAGTGATGCAGACATATATCATAACCAAGTTCGGCGAACCGGATGGCCATGCTGCGGCCATTGCCCGAGCCCGAACCGGTGATGAAGCATACTTTTCTTTCCATATCTCTCAATCCTTTTCAAAGTGATAACTTTCCAACGGTGCATTCAGCAGGGAGTCCCCACCGTCCACGTTGATGGTCTGCCCAGTGATGCTGCGGGCAGAGGGGGAATCCAGGAAAGCGGCGATTTCCGCCAGTTCTTCCGAGGGAACGTAGCGCTTCAGGGGGATACCGGCAGAGATCTGATCCCGCCATTGGTTGAAGTTTTCCCGCTTTTCGTAGCCGGGGTCAATGTAACCCGGAGCAATGCAGTTCACCCGAATGCCATAGTGAGAGAATTCCAGAGCCGCCCACTTGGTGAAGCGAACCATGGCCGCCTTGGTCGATGCATAGGCCGAAAAATGGCTGGAGAAATTCACCAGGTGATGGTTGGAAGCAATGATCACGATGTTGCCCCGGATTCCCTTTTCCCGCATGAACTTGCCCGCCTCCGCCACGCAGAAGTAGCAAGCCCGGAAATTCAGGTTGAGGATGAAATTAAAGTCTTCCTCGGTAGCTTCCATCAGGGAAAACATTTTGGTTTTTCCGGAGTTGTTGATGAAGAGGTCCAGTCGGTCGTATTCCGCCCGGAATTTTTCGAAAAGCCGCTGGGCCGCACCCGATTGGGTCATATCCTCCTCCAGGAGTTTGCAGTTGACTCCCATGGCGAGGATGGTTTTCTGGGTTTCCATCGCGATCTCCGGATTATGGCCTGAATGGTGGAGGCAAATATCATAGCCCATTTTCGCCATACGGATGGCCATGCCCCGGCCGTTGCTGGAACCCGAACCGGTGATAAAACATACCTTACGTTCCATAGGTTTACTCCTTTTCAAAACGATAACTTTCCAGGGGTGCATTCAACAGAGAATCGCCCCCGTCCACGTCAATGGTTTGTCCGGTGATGCTTCGACCGGAAGGAGATGCCAGAAAATGCACCAGATCCGCAAGTTCTGCGGGAGGTACGATGCGCTTCAGCGGGATTCTGGGGTAAAGCTTTTCTTCAAAGCGGCGGTACAGTTCCTCTTCCCGATCCAGGGGAAGGATGTAGCCCGGGGCAATGCAGTTCACCCGGATCCCATAAGGAGAAAATTCCAGTGCCGCCCACTCGACAAAGCGGACCATGGCCGACTTCATAGAAGCATAGATCGAACAACGACTGGGAAAATTGACCCGGTGATGGTTGCTGGCAATGGTGACGATGGAGCCCCTGGTACCCTTTTCCCGCATGAATTTCCCGGCCTCTGCCACGCAGAAGTAGCAGGAACGGAAATTCACACCGATCACCTGGTTCACCAGGTCCTCCTCCACTTCAAAGAGAGGGCTGCGCCTGGTAATGCCCGAATTGTTGACAAAAATATCCAACCGATCGTATTCTGCCCGGAATTTTTCAAACAGCCGCTGGGAGGCTCCCGATTCCGCCAGATTTTCCACAAGGACCTTGCAGTTCACACCCTTGGACTCGACCAGTGCCCGGGTCGCCTCCGCGCCCTCCGGGTCCCGCCCGGAATGATGCAGACAAATATCGTAACCCAACTCGGCAAAACGGAGGGCCATACCACGACCGTTTCCCGAACCCGAGCCGGTGATAAAACATACCTTGCGTTCCATTCCAAGAACCTTCTTTTCGCAAAATAATGCCGTTTTGGCTCTTATACAGTATAAACAAATCCACTTCGCAAGTCAATCATCATAGTGACGAAATCGTGGCGAATTTCGCCCCACTTTCGGCAAGATTGAGGGGCAATTGCATAAAAATGCATATTCAAATCCATTATGGCGATTTATGCACCTTTTGCCCGGCTTCTTTTGCAGATTTTTGCGATTTTCTGTTTCTTTCTCTTGCCTGGCGGTTTGGAAGGTGGTATAATGAAGAAAAAATAAAAGGAGGGATTTCCCTTGGCTCTCATGCAAGTCAATTTCTTTTCCGACACGCTTGGCATGTCCACGTCCATGAACGTGATCATGCCGGAATACACCGAAGAGGGTGCCAGCATTCCCGTGCTCTACCTTTTACACGGTATGTCGGACGACCACACCGCCTGGTGCCGTTACACCTCCATCGAGCGCTATGCCCAGGAGCGGGGCATCGCCGTGGTCATGCCCACCACCGCCCTTGGCTGGTACACCGATATGTACGTGGGCTACAACTACTTCACCTTCATCACCGACGAGCTCCCCAAAATCGTCAGGAGCTTCTTCCCCAAGCTTTCCCAAAAGCGGGAAGAAACCTTCGTGGCGGGTCTTTCCATGGGCGGCTACGGCGCCTTGAAATGCGCCCTGCTCCGCAGTGACATCTTTTCCAAGGCCGGGTGCCTGTCGGGCGCTCTGGACGTGGCCGAGCTTTACAAAAACTGGGCCAACCAGGAAGAAGAAGCCACCTTCTGGGAAGATA
>JAFYNU010000192.1 GCA_017547975.1 Clostridia bacterium | reverse complement strand
GTCCCGTAAAGTACAGATTATTAACCACCCCTCTTGTAATCCCGGAAAGTGCGTGATATAATACTTTTTATGTATAAAATGCAGGCTTTGAACATGGCTCAAAACCTGTACTTTTTCTCCCACTTTCCTCGCCACACCACCGGATAAAAGTGCTATGAGATATCCCCAGACGCTTTGCAGCAGCCCTTGCAGAAATCTCGTTTTTGTTCCATTTTTCCACCAACTCGTAAAACTCTGCGGGGCGCTCCCGGGCCGGTCTGCCAAACTTAACGCCCCGGGCTCTGGCGGCGGCAATGCCTTCCTGCTGGCGCTGGCGGATGAATTCCCGCTCGGTCTGGGCCACGTAGGACAAGAGCTGTAGCACGATATCGGCGATCAGAGTGCCGGTGAGATCCCGATTTTGCCGGGTATCCAGAAGAGGCATATCCAGTACCACGATGGCGGCCTTCTTTTCCTTGGTAATGGTGCGCCATTGGGCCAGAATTTCCTCATAATTGCGCCCCAGGCGGTCGATGCTTTTGATCACAAGGGTATCCCCCTCCCGCAATTTGCGCAGAAGCCGCCTGTAACCAGTCCGCTCAAAATCCTTACCGGACTGCTTATCTATGTAGATATTTCCCCCCGGAACGCCAAACTCACCAAGCGCAATCATCTGCCGTTCCTCGTTCTGTTCCCGGGTGGAGACCCGCACGTAACCATAGAGTTTTTCCATACTTTTTCTCCCATCTTTCTTGTGATTTTGGCCTCATTTATAAAAAGCCTGTCATCCAGCAATCATATCACAATAGCGAGAGTTTTTCCATTTGCGCCAAATCCCACCCAAAAAGGGCCCTCCTGCAAATCATTCTTTGCAAGAGAGCCCTTTTCGTGTTATAATGAATGCAATACATCTCCGAAAGAGAGGTTCCAAACCATGGCAAAGGGAAAACTAATCCGCCCCGACAACGAGAATACCAAAGCAATGATCGCCCGGGCGGAATTTTTGGATATGCGGCTGGGAGCCATTGCCGGGGCAGAGGAAAGTCTGCACACCGCCGTCCGTGGGGCCGCCTCCGCCCTTTACGAAGATCGGGTACAAAAGGCCCTGGATGCCATGGAGGTGGAGCACCTGAACAAGGCCCGCCAGGGGATTCGGGTTGCCCTCCTGCGGGATGCGGGGATCGAGACCGTATGGCAGGCGTCAAGGCTATCCTTCCGGGAACTTTGCGACATTGACGGCATTGGGGACCAGACCGCCGAGAAAATTCAGGAAACCATCCGCCAGATTGAGGAAAATACCCGCCAGACCCTGCGGGTGCGGATTAAAATGGGGGAACCGGGCGCCGACGAGACCCTGGTGAAAACACTCTACAAGCTCATCTACCTTACTCCCCTGGTGAAGGAAGGTGCCAAGCTCCACAAGGCCCACCACGCCGGGGTGGTTCGGGAGCTTCCCCTGGCGAAGGAAAGCCAAAACGGCTTTGCCTGGGTCTTCAAATCCAGAAGCCGGAAGGAAGCCATTCTTGCCGGGGTGGCAAGCCTTTCCCAGAGATTGGAAGGCCCCTTCGGAGACGGGGTATTGCTGGGCAAATGGGAGACCCTGGAAAAGGTTACCGGCAGTGCCGCCTGGGCTGATTACGAGAAAAACGCCCCCGCCTACTACGCCGAGCTGGAAAAACTGGGGCTGGATTGGGCCAAGACCGATGCGGTTCCCGGGGGGCTACCCGCAGAGCTTGCCGCCGAGATCGAGGCGGAGGAGCTGGATCTTACCGGGTTGAAGGCCACCCTGCGAAGCTACCAGACCTTCGGGGTGAAATACATCGTACACCAGAAAAAGAGCCTCCTGGGAGACGAGATGGGCCTTGGCAAAACCATGCAGGCCATCGCCGCCATGGTAGCCCTGAAAGCCCGGGGAGAAACCCACTTCATGGTGGTTTGCCCCGCGAGCGTGCTGGTAAACTGGTGCCGGGAGATCGTGAAATTCAGCGATCTGGCGGTAACCAAAATTCACGGCAACGACGCCGACGCCCTGCTCCATTGGCGGGAAAACGGCGACGTGGCGGTGACCACCTACGAATCCATCAGCCGCTTCACCCTGCCGGAACGATTCCCCATCGGTATGATCGTCACCGACGAGGCCCACTACGTAAAAAATCCCGATACCCAGCGCACCAAGGCCCTTTTGAAGCTTTTGGCCAAGGCAGACTACACCCTGTTCATGTCGGGTACCCCCCTGGAAAACCGGGTGGAGGAAATGTGCTTTTTGGTGAGCTGTCTGCAGCCCGACGTGGCGCGGGAGCTGGAAGCGGTGAAATTTCTTTCCACCGCCGAACAGTTCCGTCTGCAGCTGGCTCCAGTCTATCTGCGCCGCACCCGGGAGGACGTTCTGACCGAGCTTCCCGAGCTTTCGGAAAAGGAACAATGGTGCGACCTGAATACCGAGGAAAAGCGCCTGTACCGGGAGGCGGTGCTTTCGGGCAACTTCATGGCTATCCGCCAGGTATCCTGGCAGGTGGAGGACCTGCGTTGCTCCGGGAAAGCCGCAAGACTTCTGGAGCTTTGCGACCAGGCGATGGAGCAAAAGCGGAAGGTCATCATCTTCTCCTTCTTCCGTTCCACCCTTACCAAGGTCTGCCAGCTGCTCAGCGACCGATGTATGGAGCCCATCACCGGGGAGGTTTCCCCCGCAAAACGGCAGGAGATCGTGGATGAATTCACCCGCGCCGGGGACGGTGCCTGCCTGGTGAGCCAGGTGCAGGCCGGTGGTACCGGGCTGAATATCCAATCGGCCAGCGTCATCATCTTCTGCGAGCCCCAGATCAAGCCCTCCATTGAAAATCAGGCCATTTCCAGGGCCTACCGCATGGGTCAGGTCCGGGACGTTCTGGTTTATCGCCTGCTGGCCGACGACACCATTGACGAGCGCATCATGGAGATTTTGCGGGACAAGCAAAATCTCTTCGATAACTTCGCCGATGAATCGGTGCTGGGGGACGAATCGTTGAAGCCCAGGGAACAAAACTGGATCACAAGCATGGTGGAGGAGGAAAAGAAGCGTCTGCTTGCCGAAGAGAGTCCCACCTCCCCCGAATCAAAGGAATAATCCATGATCACGTTAGAATATTTCACAAACGAAAACTACGAAGCCGTCCGTTCCATCCATCGGGAGGACATCCCCCTTGATTGGGTGGACGGCCCTGAAACCCTGATGGAGCTCACCGAATACGGCCTGACTCATGCTTGCATTGGACACACCTACGCCGTCAAACACGGAGCGGACTACATCGGCCTGATCCTGCTTGGGGAGGCCATTCCCTGGAAGACCGACCCTCCGGAGATGCAGGGGCTCCCCTTCTACCGGCTGATGGGATTTGTGATCGATCGCCGCTATCGTGGACGAGGCATCGGAGGGCAGGTGTTGGAAATGGTCATTGACCAAATCTACCGGGAATACGGTGTACGCCCCATTGCCCTGGGAGTCCACAGGGACAACCATCGGGCCGCCCGCTTTTACGAAAAACACGGATTCCGGAAAACCGACGTAATGGAAGGCAACGATTACTACTTTCTTCGCTTTCCGGAAGAAAAAAAGGAGAAACCAATGATTACCGTTATTCCCTATACCAAAGAGCGAATCCCCGATGTTTTGCAGTTTGAACATGATCTTCGACTTGAAGAAGATTTCTGGGGCTGGGCCATCGATGATCAATACATTGCTGACGTAACCAAAAGCTTTGATGATCCGGCATTTGCCAATTCTCTTTCCCTCCTTGCCTATACGGACGGAAAAGTGGTAGGTCGGATCGATTCCACAAAAATATGCAGTCACTTTGACGGCTCCACCAAAGCATATCTGGATTGGATCTGCGTTATCAAAAGTCATCGCCACAAAGGGGTTGCCCAGGCTTTGATGACCGTTCTTCGCCAAGAGTTGAAAAAGCAGGGTGTAGATACCCTGATTGGCCTGATTGCATCCAATCCGGATGCCCAGCGTTTCTACCGCAATCTTCCCGATGCCGAAATCAGGGATGAGGGCATTTGGATCGACCTGTAAAAGCAGAAATAACAGAACCACCGGCTAGACCGGTGGTTCTGTTATTACATTTTTCTTTACACCCGGCCTATACCATGATAAAATAACTTAACAGATTTCCGAAAGGAGTACCCCATGGAAAGGCTATACAACAACATTCTCTTCGATTTTGCCACCCGCCAGACCCCCATCGATGCCGAAAAGGTTCCCTACCTGCAAAACCCGCCGGAGGTCATTGACGTGACGGTGGGCCGTCAGCTTTTCGTGGATGATTTCCTCATCGACTCCACCACCCTGACCCCCACCTACCACAGCGCCAAAAAGTTTGAGGGCAACCCGGTGCTTTTCCCCGAAACCCCCTGGGAGATCGCCCAATCCCCGGTGGCATGCCCCAAAAGCGGCGGCGTGTGGTACGACGAGGAGGAAAAGCTCTTCAAAATGTGGTACGAAGCCGGCTGGCTCCGGCACATGTGCTATGCCACCTCCGCCGACGGCATCCATTGGACCCGTCCCGACCTGGATGGGGAGGGTACCAACCTGATTCTGAAATACGACGGCTACGAGGATACCAAATACTTCGACGGCCCCGCCTATCTGCGGCCCGACTCCACCACGGTCTTCATCGACTACGCCGCTCCCAAAAGCGAAAAATACAAGCTCTTTCTCCGTAACCCCGGGGGCAACTCCCCCGCCATCGTGGGGGTCAGCGGTGACGGCGTGCATTTTGAAAAAATCGCCCTGACCAGCGAGGTCTACGACCGGAGCACCATGTTCTACAACCCCTTCCGGAAAAAGTGGGTTTACAGCATCCGCTCCACCCACGATAACGAAGCGGGGTGGTTCCGGGCCCGGGATTACCGGGAATGCGACGACTTTCTCCAGGGTGCCGCATGGAGCGAAGAAGAGGCCAAATTCTGGATGGCCGCCGACAGCTTAGACAAGCCCCTCCCCTACATCGGCTTCGCGCCCCAGCTTTACAACGTGGACTGCGTGGGCTACGAAAGCCTGATGCTGGGTATGTTCCAGATCATGTACGGCCCGGAAAATCATATTTGCGAAGCCGCCGGGGTACCCAAGATCACCGAACTGATTCCCATGTACAGCCGGGACGGCTACCACTTCTCCCGCCCCAACCGAGACAGCATCATCCACGCCGAGATCCACAAGGGTGCCTGGGACCGGGGCTACGTGCAATCGGTGGGCGGCGTCACCATCATCCACGGAGACGAGCTGTGGATCTACTACGTTGGCTTTGGCGGGGACGAAAGACACGCCGGGGAGCCCTGGTTCACCAACGGCATCTACCGTAACGGCGCCACCGGCCTTGCCAAGCTTCGCCGGGACGGTTTCGTCAGCCTGGACGGCAGGGGAAGCATCACCACCCGTAAGCTCACCTTCACCGGCAAATCCTCCCTGCTGGTCAATGCCAAGGGCAGGGTGCAAATCTTCCTGTTGGACGAAGAGGGCAACGAGCTCGACCAAACCGCCCCCTTCGTTGGAGATTCCACCGGGGAGATTCTGCCATTCACCCATACCGACGTGGCGACCCTGAACGGAAAAACCATCCGTCTGCGTTTCGAAGTGGATGGGGAGCTTTATGCCTTCGGCTTTGCGGACGAATCCGGCGACTGCGGCGGTGCCCACGGTGCGGGACTTGTGAAGTGAAGGTAAAAAAGGATTGAAATTGCACCCTTCCTGCGTTATAATATGATATACTCCAAAGCAAAGGAATGAATACAATGATTCGAATTGGTATATTTGGTTACGGAAACCTGGCAAGGGGTGTGGAAAACGCCATTGCCAAAAATGCCGACATGACCCTTGCGGCCGTCTTCTCCCGCCGGGATCCCGCCAGCGTGAAAATCGCCACCCCCAACGTACCGGTGGTCTTGGCGGATGACGTGCATGCCTGGAAGGACAAGATTGACGTTTTGGTGATCTGCGCCGGCAGTGCCACCGACCTGCCCCACATGACCCCCGACCTGGCCAAACACTTCCACGTGGTGGATTCCTACGACAATCACTCCAATATCCCCGTCCACTTTGCCAATGTGGATGCCGCCGCAAGCGAATCGGGCCACGTGGCCCTGATTTCCTGCGGTTGGGATCCGGGGATGTTCTCGGTAAACCGGCTTTACGCCGAAGCTGCCCTGCCCGACGGTGCCAGCTACACCTTCTGGGGCCGGGGTGTATCCCAGGGGCACTCCGACGCCATCCGCCGGATTCCCGGCGTGGTGGATGCCCGCCAGTACACCGTTCCGGTTGCCGAAGCGGTGGACCGCGTACGGAAGGGCGAAAACCCCACCCTGTCGGTGCGGGATAAGCACACCCGGGAATGCTACGTGGTGGCCGCCGAGGGAGCCGACAAGGCCGAAATCGAAAAAGCCATCGTCACCATGCCCGCCTATTTCGCCGACTACAACACCACCGTCACCTTCGTCACCCTGGAGGAGCTGAAGGCAAATCACGCCGCCCTGCCCCACGGGGGAAGCGTGATCCGCTCGGGTATCACCGGATGGCAGAACGAAAACAAGCAGGTGGTGGAATACAGCCTGAAGCTGGATTCCAACCCCGAATTCACCGGCAGTGTCCTGGTGGCCTTCAGCCGTGCGGTGTACCGTCTGGCCACCCGGGGCGACAAGGGCTCGAAAACGGTATTTGATATTGCCCCCGCCGACCTGTGGGGCGGAAGCCGGGAAGACCTGCTCGCCCACATGCTGTAAGGTAGACCCAACGAAATAACAAGCAAAAGGCGCTACCCATCCGGGTAACGCCTTTTTTCGTGTTGTCTTTATAACATCAAAATCCTGTCCCCGAACAAAAAACGCATCCGATGGAAGACTCTTCGTAAGGAAGTAGTCTTCCATCGTTTTTTATAAAAGAAAAACACTTTCAATTGATGAAAGTGTCATAGTG
>JAFYNU010000191.1 GCA_017547975.1 Clostridia bacterium | reverse complement strand
TGGCTCTGGAACGACGATGCCATGCATAAACTCTACGATGCCGACGCGGAATACCGCGTACCCGATGCCGAACAGATTGCCCGGCGCATGTCCATTGCGGACGACATGAAGGAAAACGGCATGGATCGGGTGTTGTGGAGCATTTTCGATGAAAACCTCAACAAGGAAGCCATCGACCACGTGAAATCCCTGGGCTTCCTCACCACCACCTACGACGTATATACCGACGTGATCCCCCGCACCGTGGCGGAAAAAATCCCCGACACCCGCCGGGTGCGCTGTGCCCACCGGGTGGATTGGTGGCCAAAGGGCATTGCCATGGACAAGGATGGCAATTACGTCGGTGCCTGGCGGCTCAAGGGCAAGGATGGGATCTTTTATGATCAAAATCAGCTTTGCGACGTGGAAGCCTACCATTGCGCCAAGGACTTTATCCCCCACCGGGCCAAAACCTACGGCCTGGAGGGCTGGTTCTTTGACGTGCAGACCATCCATCTTTACGAGTGCTACCACCCCGACCACCCCATGACCCGCCGGGAATCAGTGGGTTACAAAAAACGGCTTCTGGGCCTGGCGGAGGAGCTGGGGCTTTTCTGCGGTACCGAAAACGGCCGGGAGGAATACGCCCCCGACTTCCTTTACAGCGAGGGCATGATGAGCCCGGTGTGCTTCCGCACCCCCGATGCGGGCCGCCGCATGACCACCCTCTATTATGGGGAAGAGGTGGAGCCCAACATGACCGACTACATGCTCAACCCCGCCTACCGGATTCCCCTGTGGGAAATGATCTACCACGACGTGGCGGTGAGCTATTGGTATTGGGGGGATTCCAGCAACTGCGCCCCCGAACTCATGGATAGACGCAATCTCATCAATCTGCTCTACGGCCTGCCTGGGCTGTATAGCTTCCGGGCCGCCGATTGGGAGCTCCTGCGGGATAAAATTCTCGCATCTCACAGGCTCCTTTCCGACGTGGCCGCCAAAAGCAGCCATTACCGCATGACCGAATTTGCCTGGCTCACCGATGACCACATGGTCCAGCGCACAACCTTTGGCCCGGAGCTTTCGATCACGGTGAACTTTGGGGAGGAAGACTACGTTGAGAACGACCGTGTCCTTCCTGCGGGAGGCTGGTGGATCAAGCGAAAGCATCCCGAAGCAGAAAAAAGCGTTTGTTAAGTCGTTTCCCTTGCAAAAGGAATGGAAATGTGATATACTGAAAATTAACAATATGCGGGGCGGTTTTCCGCCTGCATCAATAAGAGGGAGAGAAAAAATGAAAAAGGTATTCATTCCCCTGATTCTTTACGCCTACCTGGCTATTCGTGGGCTGGGACAGCTGGGGAGCAATCTGCAGAATGTGTTTGCGGGTATTCGCACCTTGAATATTCTGGGTGTGTTGTCCTCGCTTTTGGCCCTGGTGGGCATTCTGGTGCCGGTGTTTGCCCTGCTTGCCACATTGGTTGCGGCCGGCCTTATTAAGAATGAAAAGTTGGCTGAGAATCTTCGTAAATGGATGATCCCCTTGTGCTTCGTTATGGCAGTTTCCCAGATTCTGGCGCTGATCCGAGTCATCAGAAACTTTGTGATGATGGGCTTCAGCATGGATTTTTACGGAATCGTCTCGGGCGGCCTGTTTTCCAGCATCCTTGGGACTATCGCAAGTCTGGTGCTCTATATCATCGTTGCCGGCATGATCCAAAAACAGCCTGCAACGATCTCCAAAAAGTACCGTTTTGGCTTCTATGGAGTTTTGTTCGTTATGATCTTCTTTGGTATGCTGGCCCTCATCGGCGGCGCCAACGTGTTTGGCAGCCTTGTTTCCCTTCTTGGCGTCTGGTTCCTGCCGGTGGTATTTGTCAAAGCCGAAAACGCCGATGGGGTCATCAAGGAAGCAACCATCGCCGTTATTGCCATTGCCATCATCATGCTGATTTCCTATTTGGCCTCCGATGCCGGCGATTCCTCCGGCAGCAGCTCTTCCAGCGGCCTTGCCGGGGAACCTTGGAAGGAACTTGGTGTTTCCGAAAGAGAATACATGGAAATCTACAACCACTTTAAGTACGGCACCAAAATCGGCAACTAAACGAAATGAAAAGTCACACCCCCAACCGAGTCGGTTGGGGGTGTTATTTTGTGCTCTGTTATCTTGCAAGGTATCGTTTCAGGTATTCGATCAGGGCTTCCCGGTCGGGTTGACCGCAGGCTTCCCGCATGTTTTTCAGCCGATATTTCACGGCGGTTTCCGAAAGGAAGCAGAGCCCGGCGATTTCCCGGTTGCTCTTTTCCAAAAGCAGGTAATCGATGATGGTGCGGTCGATGTCGTCCCCTTCGGAAAGGAGGGTTTCCAACTTGGCTATATCCTGGATTTCCTCGTCCCGGAAGAAACTGTTAACGGCGGGGGCGGTGGTGTGCTCCGGCAAAATCGAACCAGAATCGGCGAAGGGCATCAGCTGGGTTCCTTCCCGAATGAGCAGGGTGTTTTTGATGAAGAGCTGTACCGAAGTGACCTGCAGATCGGGCTGGGACAGAAGGCGGTACACCGAATAGACGGCGGCGCCGTAGTTGCTGGGCTGACTGCCGATGGCGGTGATGGCGGGGGTGGTGCGGGAAAGGAGCTGCATGTCCCCCAGGCTGATGACGTAAAAATCGGCGGGATCCCGTCCGCTTTCCTTCAGGTGCCGCACCAGGGACAGGGCGGCGTAGCCGTTGGTGGTGATGATGCCGTCGTATTCATCCAGGTGGGGTTCGATCCGGGAATAGAGCTCGCTTAAGAGGCCGTTGTTTTCGTAAATATCTCCCTTTCCCTCGGTCAATTCGGAAAAAGCGGCGGCGGTATCGGGGTCGGCGTTGCTGGCGGGGTTCACGCTGTAAAGGGCCAGCCGATGGCGGCCCAGGCTATAAAGATAGCGTACCGCCAAATCCAGGCCGGAGGCACCGTCCATGCAGATGGAGCTGACACCGGGCTGGTGGCTGCGGCGCCGGCTGATCACCAGGGCACCCCGGCGGCGGGCTTCGTAAATCATCTGGTTTTCCCACAGCTCGCTGACACCTGTGACGATGACGCAGGGCTCCTTGTCCTCCGGGGGAATCTCCTCCAGGGTGGTGATTTCGGTAATGGGAATATGCTTTTTTCGCATTTCATCCCGAAGCGACTGGACCTGCTTCTGATGCCATGCATATTGCTTCATTCTATCTTCGAACATGTAGTAAAGCACGATGTATCTCCTTGTCCCGTGGGACCCGAAAATGGTTGGGGTACTTGCAACCCTTTTTATTATAATGCTTCCCGGCAGAAAAAGCAACAAAGGGGTTTCGGGGTTTTTGACAGGGTTCTCGCATGGGGAGGATGGAAAATGTTGCAATTTGTCAACCGATTTGTTACAATAAGGAAAAAACAGGGAAGGGGAAGAAGCGTGCAAAAACGACCGAATATACTCTTTATTCTCAGCGATGATCAGGGGGCGTGGGCCCTGGGGTGTGCCGGCAACCGGGAAATTATCACCCCCAATATT
>JAFYNU010000190.1 GCA_017547975.1 Clostridia bacterium | reverse complement strand
GACCCTGAAGCATATCCTCTCCCGCATGGGCGCCCAGGTGGACTTCACCCGGGGGGACTGCATGCGGGTGGACCCCAAGCCCATCACCACCGTGGACGCCACCTTCCCCGAGGTCGGCGCCATGCGGGCCTCCTACTATCTGCTGGGGGCCATGCTGGGCCGGTTTGGCAAGTCCACCGTGTCCCTTCCCGGCGGGTGCGAAATCGGGGAGCGTCCCATCGACCAGCACATCAAGGCCCTGGAGGCCATGGGCGCCGAGATTGACATCACCGGCAACATCATCACCGCCACCGCCACCGACGGCAAGCTCCACGGAGCCCACGTTTACTTCGACGTGATTTCGGTGGGTGCTACCATCAACGCCATCCTGGCTGCTGCCCTGGCAGAGGGGAACACCGTCCTGGAAAACGTGGCCAAGGAACCCCACGTGGTGGACGTGGCCAACTTCTTAAACTCCATGGGTGCCCACATCCGGGGCGCCGGTACCAACGTGATCAAAATCCGGGGGGTTGAAAAGCTCCACGGCTGTTCCTACGCCATCATTCCCGACCAGATCGAAGCCGGCACCTACATGGCATTTGCCGTGGCCACCGGAGGCGACCTGACCATCACCGGCGTGATTCCCAAGCATTTGGAATCCATCATTGCCAAGTTCCGGGAAATCGGGGCCCAGGTGGAAACCTGCGACGACGCCATCCGCATCACCCGCCCCGGCCGCATCAACCGGGCCACGGTGCGCACCGAGGAATACCCCGGCTTCCCCACCGATATGCAGCCCCAGATCACCACCCTGCTTTGCCTGGCCGACCGGCAGAGCACCGTTACCGAAAGCATTTTTGAAAACCGCTTCAAATACGTCACCGAGCTTGCCCGCATGGGGGCCGACATCACCGTGAAAAACCGGGTCGCCACCGTGTACCCCGTGGCGGGATTCCATGGGGCCGACGTGCGCGCCTGCGACCTGCGGGCCGGGGCCGCCCTGATCGTTGCCGCACTGGCCGCCGAAGGGGAAACCAACCTTTCGGAAGTAGGCTACGTGGAACGGGGTTACGAAAACATCATCGAAAAGCTCCAGGCTGTGGGGGCTTCCATTACCCGTGTGGAAACTGCCGACTAATAGGAAAACGTTTATAGCAAAAGGATATTGCGGTTCCCGCGATATCCTTTTTCGCCCATATTTGACCGAAAGGACTGTCGTTTTGTTATGAAAAAGATTCTTTGTGTTGGACATACCTGTGTGGATATTACCACCCGCCACGTGGATCAGCTGCCGCCCCCGGGCTTGCTCAAGGGGATCGAATCGGTGACCATGAACCCCGGCGGATGCGCCAGCAACGCCGCCATCGACCTGGCAAAACTGGGGGCAGACCCCCGCCTTGTGATCAAGATCGGAGCCGACGGCTTCGGCGGCTTTTTGGAATCGGTTCTGGACAAAAACAAGGTGGACCGGCGCTACGTGGTGGTGGATCCCGCCCTGGAAACCAGCGCCACCTGCGTCCTGATTGGTGAAAGCGGGGAACGCACCTTCCTCCACAACCCCGGGGCCAACGACAAGCTCCATGCCGACGATATTCCCGATGCCGCCCTGGAGGAATGTGACATTCTCTTTGTGGCAGGTACCTTCCTGATGGAGGAATTTGACGGGGCAGAATGCAAAAAGCTTTTGATGCGGGCCCGCGAAAAGGGACTCTTCACCGTGCTGGACACCGCCTGGGACTTCCGGGGCTACTGGATCAATAAATTGGGCCAGTGCCTCCCCTATCTGGATCTTTTCATGCCAAGCTATGACGAGGCGGTGGAGCTTTGCGGCGGCGAACGGGACCTGGACAAGCTCTGCGACGCCTTCCACGGCATGGGCGCCCGCCACGTGATCATCAAATGGGGCCACCATGGGGCCTATATTTCGGAAGCCGGAAAAGCCCGCTTCCTCTCCCCTGCCTTCCCCGCCGAAACCGTGGTGGATACCACCGGCGCCGGGGACTCCTTCTGCGCCGGGTTCCTTTACGCCCTGGCAGACGGAGCCGATTTCCCCCATGCCGCCCGGGTTGGCAACGCCGTGGGCCACCACTGCGTGGGGGGCGTGGGTGCCACCTACGGGATTCCGACCTATGGGGAGATTCTGGTATTTTTGGAAAAGGCTGATAACAATGACAATGGATAATTGACAATTGTTCATTATCCATTGTCAATTGACCTTCGTCCATTGCAAATCGCAAATTGTTAAGAAATTATGAATTTTTCCTTGCAATGGGCCGATGGCCTGTGCTATACTATTACATCACCATTTTAACGAGAAACCCAAAAGGGAAGGGAGGATGCGTATGCTTGCCAAGTTTTGGGATTTGAAATGCTGTTTCAAGAAATTGGAAGCCATGGGTAACTATGCCCCCTTGACCGAGCTTGCCTCGGCTGTGCTGTATGCCCGTGGATACGAGGACCTTCCCTCCGCCAGAGGATTCCTGGATGCCGGCAATCGTCCGCTTTTCGATCCGTTTTTACTGGATGACATGGATCTGGCTGTAAGTACCATCCGGGAAGCCATTCGGGATGGTAAGACCATCTTCGTCTACGGCGACTACGACGTGGATGGCATCACCGCCACCTACGTGGTTTACGATTATCTGCGTTCGGTGGGAGCCAAGTGCTTTTGGCGGGTTCCCGACCGGGTGCAAAACGGTTACGGCATGAGCCAAACCGTACTGGATGACATGAAGGCCCAGGGTGCCCAGCTGATCATCACGGTGGACAACGGCATCACCGCCGCCGCCGAGGTGGATTACGCCGCCTCCATTGGCCTGGACGTTGTTATTACCGACCACCACGAATGTCCCACCGGTGAAGGGGCCCGCCTTCCCACCGCCAGGGCAGTGGTGAACCCCATGCGTCCCGACGGACGGATGGAATTCCCCCGGCTTGCGGGGGTTGGGGTGGCCTTCAAGCTGGTTTCCGCCCTTTCGGGGGACCAGGAGGGCATGTTCGCCCGCTACGGCGACCTGGTTGCGGTGGGTACCGTGGCCGACGTGATGGAACTCAAGGGCGAAAACCGGGCACTGGTAAGCCGGGGTCTGGAAATTCTGGACCAAACCCAAAACAAGGGGCTTTCGGCCCTTCTGGAGGCATCGGGAGCCCGTTCCAAGCGGATCTCCACCGCCACCATCAACTTTATCTTAGCACCCCGTATCAATGCGGCAGGCCGCATTTCCAAGGCCGACGTAGCCCTGGAGCTGCTTTTGGCCGAAAGCTGGGACGAAGCCCGGGCCCGGGCCGACGAGCTTTGCGACCTGAACTTCCGCCGCCAGGCCGAAGAAAACGAGCTTCTGGAAAAGGTGGAAGCCATGCTCCAGGCCGAAGGATTTGTCCCCGAACGGGACAAGGCCATCGTCCTGTGGGGGGATGATTGGTGCGGCGGCATTACCGGTATCGTCTGCTCCCGGCTGATGGGGGCCTACGGGGTGCCGGTGATCCTGATGACCATCGAAGACGGGGTGGTGAAGGGTTCGGGACGGAGTCTGGAGGGCTTTAACCTGTACGAAGCCCTTGCCAGTATGTCCGACCTTCTGGAACGCTACGGCGGTCACGCCCTGGCGGCGGGTCTTACCATGAAACCCGAAAATCTCCCTGCATTCAAAGAACGCTTTTTAGCCTACGCCGAACAGGTTTTCGAAGCGGTGGACGTGCGGCCGGTGCTTACCATCGACGCCGAGATCCGGGCCCGAAGCCTGTCGGTGGAAAATATAGAGGGGCTTTTAGCCCTGGAACCCTACGGCTTTTCCTGGCCGGTGCCGGTTTTTGCCATGTTCGGGGTGCGCATTCTGGAAGTGACTCCGGTTTGCATGAGAAAGCACCTGCGGCTAACGGTGGAAAAGTGTGGAGTCAGTCTGACCGCCATGCTCTTCCGGGTCACCCCGGAGGAATTTGACCTGAAGGCCATGGACGTGTGCGACATCGCCTTCACCCTGGACGTGAACGTATTCCGGGGAGAAAAGCAGATCTCCCTGGTGCTCCAGGACATCCGGGCCAGCGAATCGGTGGGCAAAAACGGCGTAGCCCTGTTCAACCGTTTTGCCGCCGGAGAAGCACTGTGCCGGTGCGAGATCACCTCCCTGCGTCCCCAGCGGGAGGATTTTGTGGCGGTGTGGCACTATCTGCTCAAGCACATGTCCGGCAAGCCCTTCCGCACCGGATTCGGCGAGTTGGGTCTGGCCCTGCGCCGATTCGAAAAGCGGGATATCACCGCAGGGAAGCTCCTGACGGTGCTTTCGGTATTTGCCGAAACCGGGCTTTTGCAATTTGAAGTGACCCCCGATTGCCGCATTGTGGTGGGCTACCTGAATCGGGATCAGAAAACCAAGGTCAATCTGGAGGAAAGCAACCTGATGCGGTTGCTGGACCAGGTGTAGGAATTGTCCATTGTAAATTGTAAATCATTCACTTCCATTCTCAATGTTTTCGGAGTAAGCATGGAACATTTTTCAAGCGATATTGAACGAATTATAGAGAAATATTTGAAATACGGTCGGGAAAGCCAGGTGGATGCCATTCGCCAGGCTTTTGCCATTGCGTTCGAAGCTCACAAGGACCAACGGCGCAAATCCGGCGAACCCTACATCATCCATCCCCTTTCGGTGGCGGAGCTTTTGGCCGATATGGCCATGGACTCGGCCTCCATTTGTGCGGCCCTTCTCCACGACGTGCTGGAGGATACCGACCTTTCCTACAAGGAAATGGAGCGGATGGTGGGTACCGAGATCACCGAGCTGGTGGACGGGCTGACCAAGTTGGACAAGCTCCAATTCACCTCCAAGGAGGAGGAGGAGATGGAGAACCTGCGGAAAATGTTCCTGG
>JAFYNU010000189.1 GCA_017547975.1 Clostridia bacterium | reverse complement strand
CATCGGCGAAGTCAGCCAGTGCAACGATGACAACACCGACAACCGTTTCTACGAACAGATGGGCCGCTTCCCCGAAATCGAAGAAGACGAAGCCCCCTTCCGTCTCCTTTGCACCGAATATCCCGCCGCCAAGTAAGAAAGCCCCCCAATTGCCACCGCAAAGAAGCCTTTGCGGTGGCTCCTTTTTCGTAAAAACAACGCAATCCAAATCAAGCATTCCCCTCCCCCTCCGTGCTACAATATTACCAGAGCAGTGAATTGGAGGTCATACAAAATAAGCGAATGGGCAAAAAACATACAGGAGATTCTGGATACCGTGGATCACGCCATCCGCCACCGGGAAAGCGACAATCTGACGCTGACTTTCCTTGCCAGGCGGCTCGGCTATTCCGAATACCATCTTTCCCGCCGCTTCAAGGACATGGCCGGTATGTCCTTCCGGGAATTTTTCCGGCTTCGCAAGCTGGCCTTCGCCATGGAGGAGGTGGCAGGAAGCGATAAAAGCATCCTGGATATTGCGGTGAATTATGGTTTTTCCTCCCACGAGGCCTTCACCCGGGCCTTTCGGAACACCTACGGCATCACCCCAAGCGCCTTCCGGCGGAATCCGGTTCCCCCGGCCCTTCGCACCATCATCAAACCCTTTGACTGCTACTTTTTAGGCACAGGAGGCCACGGCATGGCAAATTCCACCGAACACGTCAAAACCTATTTCGTTACCATCCCCGCTCATAGCTTTCTTCATATCCGAAACTATGAAAGCATCGGTTATTTCGATTTCTGGGACAAACAAAGCAAAATCCCCGGTTGCGATTGCGACACCATCTGTAATCTCCTTCTGACCATTCCCGACCGCCTGGATGACAAGGGAGAATTGGGCATCGACAGCGGCAGCGGCCAGATCATGGCCTTTCTCAATGCGCCCACCGGCCGAATCTGCAGTTGGGGAATCCCCCTTGCTGAATGCTACGGGGTACGTCTGCCCACCGATTACACAGGTCCCGTCCCGGAGCAAATGACCCTCACCCACGTTCCCGAAGGGGAATATATCGTATTCGAGCACGGTCCCTTCGACTTCGCCACCGAAAACGCCCTGGTGGAGGAACGCATCGAACAAGCCATGGCGGAATTCGACTATTCCGCTACCCCTTACCAACCGGATATGACCCCCGGCCGTTTCTTCTATTTCTACCACGACGAGCATCGATATTGGAAATATATCCGTCCGGTGACCAGAAAATAGTTTTGCAGACGCAGATTTTTTCCGAATCTGCGTCTTTTCCTTGTTTTGCGGGAAAATTCATGGTACAATAACTCCAATCTTTCTTCTGGAGGCTACTATGACTGCCGATATCCGTGTTGTAAACGAATTTCTGGATTCCCTGATCCTGCACCCCAAAACTCCCGACGAAGTCCGGGGCGGTGCATCCCTCTATTACGATTGGGATCCCTCCCTCCCCTTTTCCTCCGAACTTTATGCCACCGAGATCGAAAAATCCCCTGAACGGGATTTCATCATTCTGAATCTGGCGGATATCCAATGCCACGACGGGGAAGCCTTCAGCCAGGTGGGTGAATTTTACGAAGAAACCATTGAAAAGCTGATCGAAAGAACCTCCCCTGACCTGATCACCCTCACCGGTGACAACGCCTTCGACCCCTTTGCTTACCTGAGGCTGATCCGTTTCCTGGATTCCTTCGGTATTCCCTGGGCCCCTGTCATGGGCAACGCCGACCACACCGGGCTGGTCAGCGAGTTTTGGGGAGCCTACCAGCTGGCAGAAGCCAAAAACTGTCTTTTTGACTACGGACCCAAGGGTATGGGAGATGGAAACTACGTCATCCATATTACAGAAAACGGCCAACCCATCCACACCCTCTTTATGATGGATTCCCACCACGAGGAGGAAATGGTACCCGGAAGCTATGACCACTTTTACGAAAACCAGATCGCTTGGTACCGCTGGGCGGTGGAGGGCATCGCCAAGGAGGCCGGTCACGTTGTCCCCAGCACGGTATTTATGCACATTCCGGTACCAGAATACCAGGACGCCTGGGATGCCATTCAGGCCCCCGATGGCGGGCTGATTGCCCCCTACAACACCCATCCCTTCTGTAAGGTTCACGAAAAGATGGGGCCGCCGGAATTCAATAACGGCTTCTTTGCCCTTTGCAGGAAGCTTGGCAGTACCAAAAACATGGTTTGCGGCCACGACCACGTGAACTGCTTCTCCATCGACTACCAGGGCATCACCCTGACCTACGGCATGAAAACCGGCTACGGCTGCTATTGGGAACGGGAAACCAACGGCGGTACCACCCTGACCGTCGCTTCCGATGGCACCACGAAAACCCAACACCACTACGTGGATCCCCGGGAATCGAAGGTTAAAGCTTTTCTTTTGGAATACTACGGCATCAATCGTTACAGCGAAGGGGTCGTGGTCCGGGAAAAAGGCTGACATATTCCTCTTACATATAAAAACGGTACCTCTTTTTTGATAGAGGTACCGTTTTATTTACTTAGTCGACAATGACCAGAGGCTTAATGAGATCTCTGGGTTTATCCTTCATCAGCATGAGGGCTTCTTCCACCTTATCCAGGCCGGTGAAGCGGTGGGTAATCATCTTTTCGGGGTGAATTCTGCCCGACATGACAAGACCCGCAAGCTTTTCGGCTCTCAGACGGCCGCCGGGCATCAAACCGCCCCGCAACTGCTTATGTCCCATGCCGCAACCCCACTGGCTTCTGGGAACACCAACGAAGTCACCTTCGCCCAGGTAGTTGACGTTGCCGATGATTCCGCCGGGTTTCAGGATTTCCATAGCTTCAGCAAAGGTATCGTTGTCGCCGCCGGCAACAATGACCTTGTCCACACCCTTGCCGTGGGTCTTTTCCATGATCTGTTCCACAATACCGCCGTTGCGGTAGTTGATGATTTCAGTTGCACCGTATTCCAGGGCCAGATCACAGCAATTCTTACGGGAACCCACTGCATAGATTTCAGCCGCACCGCGAATGGCAGTGGCAGCAACCGCCATCAGGCCTACAGGCCCAATGCCGATGACCGCGACGTTGTCGCCAAACTGAATGTCGGCAAGTTCTGCACCGTGGAATCCGGTGGGAACCATGTCGGCCAGCATGGCAGCCGCCGCAATGTCCATGCCCTCAGGCAGGTGGGCAAGGTTTCCATCCGCATCGTTCACGTGGAAATATTCCGCAAACACGCCATCCTTGAAGTTGGAAAATTTCCAACCCGAAAGCATACCGCCGGAATGCATGGCATAACCACCCTGGGCTTCCAGGGAGTTCCAGTCAGGGGTAATTGCAGTAATCAGCACTTTATCCCCGGGTTTGAAGTCACGAACCAGCGAACCAACTTCCACTACTTCACCAACCGCTTCATGACCAAGAATCATATCCTTGCGGTCACCAATGGCACCGGCCCAAACGGTATGAACGTCTGACGTACAGGGGGCAAGGGCAATGGGTTTACAAATGGCATCCAGCGGCCCACAGGCGGGGATATCCTTTTCTACCCAGCCGGTAGCGCCGATTCTTAACATTGCAAAACCTTTCAAAATTTCTGTCCTCATTTCCTCTTTTTTTATTTACGGAAGACCCGCACGCGTAGAATACCATATTCCACCGGGTTTGTCAATCATTTTTCTTACGATACCGCTCAATTTATAGAAGCAAAATAAAACGTCCCCATGCCGCCATGGAGCGGCATGGGGAACAGGCTATTTCTTTGCTTTATTCAGTAACTTCCTCGGCAAACTTGACCACGGTATAATCGGGATTGGTGACGTGCTTATAGGTCAGGTTTTCCACGTTGTTGTGACGAACCTCCAACCCCACCAGAGCGTGGGAATCCACGCCGTAGATGGAAATGTTGTAGGTTTCGCCCTTTTTGGCGGGCCGCTCCTTGAAATAGCGGGTATCCCCAATGACAACCGTAGCCCGGGCAGGCTTCTTTTCCGGCAGGGTGGCGTCGGTAATGTCATTGATTTTGATATCGTGGAGCTTCGCCCCGTCGTGATTGAGAAGGCGCACCGTCTGGTGTCCGCCGCTGATGAAGGTGGCAACCCGGGCAATATCCACGTGGTGGATATCCACCGATTTGCCCTCCACCCGCATCAGATTTTCCCCTCTTCCCAGGGGCAGAGCGGTCAGCGCCACACTGTCATCCCCGGTCCAGCCGGAGATATCGCAAATATCAATGTTAAAGCAGCCCACCCGAAGGTCGATGCCATCCTGATTGGGCATATTGTTTGTGGCAAAGAAACGGATATCTGCAATGCGGCCATTGGAGCAATAATAAAGGTTAATGCCCCAGTAACGCTGGTTTTT
>JAFYNU010000188.1 GCA_017547975.1 Clostridia bacterium | reverse complement strand
GCTTCCCGGCGGGCTTCGTCGGCGGGGAAGAGCTCGTCCTTTTCCCCCACCTCAATGGCCAGAGCCCGGGGAGCCACCAATGCGGCGGTTTCGCCGTTCATCAGCTTCAGGGCGGCATCCTGGAAGCACCAGTCGGAAATGGTGCCGCAGGCGTGGCTGTTGAAGGAGCAGGAGGACACGGCAGCCTTCAGCCGGGTGTCAATGGCGGCGGTGAGCAGGGTGTAGAAGCCGCCGTAGGAAAGACCTACCATACCAAGGCGGCTTTCATCCACCTGGGGCAGGGCGGCAAGATAGTCTATCATACGCTGTAAGCCGTAAATCTCCAGGGCGGTCAGGGTACCGCCCAGCTGACGCAGGGCGGCGTCGGTGCGGGGACGGTCGAAGGGGGGCATGAATTCCTGCTCCTCTTCGGGGTGCCGCCACAGAAGCAGCTGGGGAGCAATCACAACCACCCGCTTTTCCAGTACCCGGCGGAGCATTTGGTTGTAGTTATGGGTGTCGCCCCAGAGACCGGAGATCAATTCCGGGGTGCCGGCGCCTCCGTGCTGGCAAAGCACGCCGGGGATCTTTTCGCCTTCGGCAAGGTCGGTGGGGGTGAAAAGCAGGGCGGTCATGGGAACGCCGTCCAAAATTTCCAGGGTGATCCGGTCAATGGCCACGCCCTCTTCGTCGGCCACGTGAACCCGGGTGATACTGGGATCGGTGTCCAAAACCGGCCCGGTCAGAGGCCAACCCAGCATTTTTTTCAGTTTTTCCCGGTACATGGGCTGAATGGCCTTCATGTCCCTGGGTGTGAGCTTTTGATGGCGAAGGGTTTCCAGTTCTTCCGCCCGGCGGCGGATCAGGGCCTGGATGCCGTCCCGGTAATTCTTGCGGGTTTCGGCGGAGGCGGAAAGGGGTTCAGAAAAATATGTCATGGAAGTACCTCACTTACCAATCCTGCACGGTACCGTCGGCCCGGCGCCAGTGGGGATGCTCGTAGGTGTAGATGGGTTCCAAAGCGTCAAAGTCAATGTCGATGCCAAGACCCGGACGGTCCCCCATGGTCAGGTAGCCATCCTTGAAGGCGACGTCGTAATCCAGCCAGCTGGGATGCTTGCGGGAGAGCCAGTCTTCCTGGCAAATGAAGTTGGGCACCGCAAAGTCCACGTGCATGGAGGCCAGGAAACCCACGTGTTCTACTCCGTGGGGAACCATTTCCATGTAATGGGTCTCGCCGTAGGCGGCGATCTTGCGCATTTCGGTGATACCGCCGCAGTTGCAGATGTCGGTGCGCAGGTAGTCGATCAGGTCTTCCTCGATCAGGCACTTGTAGTCCCACTTGGCGCCGAATTTTTCCCCGGTGCCCAGGGGCACGTTGGTGTGCTGGCGGACCACCCGGTACATTTCGGGGGAATCGGCACGCAGGGGGTCTTCTACAAAGAACGGGTGGTAGTCGGCAATGCGGTTGCAAAGCTCAATGGCTCTGGGGGGAGAAAGACGGGTGTGGCATTCGAACACGATCTCAATGTCGTCGCCAACCGCTTCCCGCAGGGCTTTCATGCATTTTTCGGATTTGCGGACCTCCACGCCCGGTTCGCAGTAGGGGGCTTTTGCTTCCCCGATGGTGCAGAAGCGCAGGGCCTTGTAGCCCATTTCCACCGCCTTGATGCCGTTTTCGGCCACCTCTTCGGGGGTGTCGCCGCCGATACCCAGGTAAACCAAAAGCTTGTCACGGCACTTGCCGCCTAAGAGGTTGTAGACCGGGGTGTTCAGGGCCTTGCCCTTAATGTCCCACAGGGCGATGTCGATGCCCGAAAGGGCGGCTTGCAAAACCGGACCGCCCCGCCAGAAGGTGCCCCGGAACACGTCCTGCCACAAATGCTCAATGCGCATGGGGTCCTTGCCAATGAGGTATTCCCGGATGCCAAGCACGGCACCCTCCACCGCAAGCTCCCGGGTGTGAAGCGAGGCTTCTCCAACGCCGGTAATGCCCTCGTCGGTTTCCACCACCACGTAGTGATTGCGGGTGCTGTGGAAATTTTTGATATCGGTAATCTTCATAGGTAACAAGTCCTTTCCTGCGAAATAAGGTTGATTTCATTATAACCCAAGCGGGATGCTTCGTCAAGAAAAATAGTGATAAACAAAAAAAGGGACACCTGGTGGGTGTCCCTTTTTGCATACGTTTTTTTCGGTTTACCAATCCTGGACGGTACCGTCGGCACGGCGCCAGTGGGGATGTTCGTAGGTGGAGGTGGGTTCCAGGGCAGTGAGGTCGATGTCGATGCCAAGGCCCGGACGGTCGCCCATGGTCAGGTAGCCATCCTTGAAGGTGACGTCGTAGTCCAGCCATGCGGGATGGTTGCCCGACAGCCAGTCTTCCTGGCACATGAAGTTGGGAACGGCGAAGTCCACGTGCATGGCGGCGAGGAAGCCAACGTGGGGAACGCCGTGGGGAACCATTTCCATGTAATGGGTTTCGCCGTAGGCGGCGATTTTGCGCATTTCGGTGATACCGCCGCAGTTGCAGATATCGGTGCGCAGGTAGTCGATCAGGTCTTCTTCAATCAGGCACTTGTAGTCCCACTTGGCGCCGAACTTTTCGCCGGTGCCTAGGGATACGTCGGTGTGCTGACGCAGTACCCGGAACATTTCGGGGGAGTCGGCACGCAGGGGGTCTTCCACAAAGAACGGATGGTAGTCGGCAATGCGGTTGCAAAGCTCGATGGCACGGGGGGGCGAAAGACGGGTGTGGCATTCGAAGATGATTTCCACTTCTTCGCCAACCGCTTCACGCAGGGCCTTCATGAACTTTTCGGACTTGCGAACCTGGACGCCCGGTTCGTAGTAGCCGTCTTCCCGGCTGTCGTGGGGGCAGATACGAAGGACCTTGTAGCCTCTTTCCACAGCCTTCAGGCCGTTTTCGGCCAGCTCTTCGGGGGTGGCGCCGCCAACGGCGGTGTAGGCCTGCAGCTTGTCACGGCACTTGCCGCCAAGGAGGTTGTAGACCGGGGTGTTCAGGGCCTTACCCTTGATATCCCACAGGGCCATGTCGATGGCAGACAGGGCGGACTGAAGGACCGGGCCGCCTCTCCAGAAGGTGCCGCGGAACACGTCCTGCCACAGATGCTCGATGCGCATGGGATCGTGACCGATCAGGTAGTCCCGCATGTTGGCAATACAGCCTTCCACAGCGGCTTCACGGGTGTGCAGGGTGCCTTCGCCAAGACCGTAGATGCCTTCGTCGGTTTCCACGATGACGTAGTGGTTTCTGGCACTGCGATAGTTTTTGATATCGGTGATCTTCATATCACGTAGATTCCTTTCCTAAAATAGGTTGCCTCTATTATAGCTCCTTGCCGGCCGTTCGTCAACCGTTGACAGGGAAAATTTTATTGGGTATAATAGATAAAAAATACAACTGCCCGCCCTGTGCGGACGGGCGGAGAGGAGAAAACGTGAAAACGATCAATCTGAAAGGCCTGGTCCGCCGGGATGTAACGCCCCTTTTGGAGGAAGAGGGAAGGCTTCGGGCAATATTCGGGAAGGACGGCGGAAAAATCCAGCTGATTTGCCCTGCCGATCTTGCGTACCGCTATCTGGTGGTGGACACCACGGTGGAAGCCCCGCATTCGGTGGCCCTGGAACTGAATTTCTTCAACCCCGGCGCCGGCGAATTCAAGCTTGGCTATCGCTTCGGACTTCTGCCGGGGCTCAAGACCCGGGTGTGCATCGACCTTGCCCTCATCGATTCCCGCACCATCTTTACCCCGCGTACCCCCGGTACCCTGAAAATGGTGGTTCACGGCAACCGCATGGAGCCCGGGGAGGTGGATAGGATTGAGTTTGGCATCCATCCCTGTGTGGATGACGTGACCCTGCTTTTGGAGGATGCCTATCTTGCGGACGAAATGCCCGCCGAATTCCCCATTCCGGAGGGGAAGTACGTGGACGAATTTGGACAATGGACCGGCCGGGACTGGCCGGGGAAAATTCATACCGAAGAGGAGCTTCAGGAAAGCCTCTTTGCCCTGCGGCAAAACGGCAAGCCCCTTGCCACTCGCACCAGGTGGGGCGGGGAGGCGGCCCGGAAGCTTTGCGAAGGCAAGGGTTTCTTCAAAACCCTGAAGACCCCCGACGGACGGTGGCACCTGGTGGATCCGGATGGGTACGAATTCTACTCCCTGGGGGTGGATTGCATCAACCCCGGCGACAACCCCAGGATTGACCAGTATCCCACCCTTTGCGAATTTCCCCCGGAGCCCTGGAAGTCTGTCTGCGGGGATGACCACAGCTTCCGCTATACCGAATCCAACCTGCGGCGGGTGTTTGGGGAGGATTGGATGAATGCCTTCCGGGAAATCGCCGAAAACGTCCTTCTGGAAGGGGGATGGAACACGGTGGCCAACTGGTCAAACCCCATCTTCCGCACCGGGGAAAAACGCATTCCCTACGTGTGGCAACCGGATATTTTCCCCACCACAGACCTGAAGATCTTCCGGGACTTCCCCGACGTGCTGTCGGAGGAATATGAGAAGGATGCCATCCGCCGGGCGGAGGCCCTGCGGGAAGCCAGGGATGACCCCTGGCAGATCGGCTACTTCCTGCGCAACGAGCCGGAATTTGCCTTCGTGCCCAATCTCCTGATTGCCGACGAAGCCATCCGGAATCCCGCCGACAGCGCATGCAAACGGGGAATTCTCCAAAAATTAAAGGAAAAATATGGAAATATCGTCTCCCTCAACGCCGCTTGGGGCAGTTCCTTCCAAAGCTTTGAGGAAATCGGAGAACAGAAGGCCGGGATCGAAACCCGCTTCCCGGGTGCCAAGGCCGACCTGAAGGAGCTTTCGGTTTACCTGGTGGAAGCCTACGTGGGCATTCCCTCGAAGGCCTGCCGGGCGGTGGATCCCAACCACCTGAACCTGGGTATGCGCTGGGCGGTGGCCAACAGCCCCGAACAGGTGGCGGGTTGGCAGAATTTTGACGTGTTCAGCCTGAATAATTACAGCTTCGATCCCACCCCTCTCATGAACTTTGCGGTGGGCTGCGGGGTGGATCTGCCCCTGATGATCGGGGAATTCCACTTCGGCGCCCTGGACCGGGGGCTTCCCGCCACCGGCCTCAAGGGAACCGCATCCCAGGCCGACCGGGCCTGTGCACTGCGGGGTTACGTGGAAAAGGCGGCGGCCCATCCCAACGCGGTGGGGGTTCACTGGTTCCAGTTCTGTGACCAGAATATCGCCGGCCGGTTCGATGGGGAAAATTATCAGATCGGTCTGGTGGACGTGGCACTGCGTCCCTATCCCGAAATGATGGCCGCCTCCCGGGAAAGCGCTCTGGCCCTGCCGGGGGTCAAAAACGGGGAAGCTCCCGCCTTTGACGAGCCCTTTGAGGAGATTCCCATGATCGGTTATTGACGGGGGAATTGGGTCAAAAAGTGTGTGCAAAATCGATCCGCAAATTTATCCCGGTGTGGGAGAAAATCCACGAATAGGGATAAAACCGGCCGATTATTTGGTGGAATCGACATTAAAGGCGGAAAGTAGAAAGAAATTCTATGGGATATGAACAAAAAAACGGGGGTTAAGAGAGGAGAAAATCGAAAAAATCTTCTTGCAATTACCCTGAAAGTATGGTATATTTGACTTAAGAATGGGCCGTGGGAGAGTGTCCCGCGACCACGGATTCTTGAATAAAGAAAGGATGGAAACTCACTATGAGCAAGCCTGTTATTGCGGTAGTAGAAAAGTGGACAATCCCCACTTATCCCTTCCCTCCCGCAGAAGAAATGCCCATGTATGCCGAAACCCGCGGCCATCAGGGCACCAGTGGCAACCCCTATCCCAACCGCGTTGTCAACAAGGTTGACCGCATCCATCGCGCTGACAAGGAATGGGAAGTCGTTCGTCTTGAAAACGACTACATTCGCGTCTGCATGATCCCCGCCCTGGGCGGCCGTGTATTCGAAGCTTACGACAAGAAGAATGACTATCATTTCCTCTATCGTCAGCACGTCATCAAGCCCGCTCTGATCGGTGCCTTCGGCTCCTGGATCTCCGGCGGTATTGAATTCAACTGGCCGTTCCACCATCGTCCCTCCACCGTTCTGCCGGTGGACTACACCATCGAAACCGAAGAAGACGGCACCGCCATCTGCTGGATGAGCGAATGTGATCCCTCCGACCGCACCAAGGGTATGGTGGGTATCGTTCTCCACCCCGATGCCAGCTTCTTTGAAACCCGCGTCAAGGTTACCAACCGTACTGCTACCGAACATTCCTTCCTCTGGTGGGAAAACGCCGCTGTCCGCGTTCACGAGCAGTATCGTCTGATCTTCCCCCCCGATGTAACCTGGGCTCACCATCACTATGACAGAAGCCACGTCACCTTCCCCATTGCTCAGGGTCAGTACGGTGCCGAACGCTTCGAAGAACCCACCGACATTTCCTGGCACAAGAATACCCGTACCGCTAACTCCTACTTCGCAGCCCCCTCCGATTTCGACTTCTTCGGCGGCTACGACTACGAAAAGGAATGCGGCACCATTCACATTGCCAACCATCATATCTCGCCGGGTAAGAAGATGTTCACCTGGGGTTACGGCGCCAACGCTGAAAACTGGGAAGACGCTCTGACCGACACCGATGGACCTTACGCCGAACTGATGGCCGGTTCCTACACCGACGACCAGCCCGACTTCACCTGGCTCGCTCCCTACGAAACCAAGTGCTTCAGCCAGTTCTGGTATCCCACCAAGGACATCAAGTACGTCACCTTCGCTAACCTGGACGCCGCCATTGCCGTTGACAAGGCCGGTGCCGACAGCAAGGTTCGCCTGAACGTAACCAAGGTCGTAGAAAACGGTACCATCCAGGTATTCGACGGCGAAAAGCTCGTTCTGGAAGAAAAGGTTTCCATCGCTCCCTGCGAATGCAAGGAATGGGACGTTGTCCTCAGCGATGAAAAGTACACCGTGAAGTTCCTCTGCGAATGCGGCTGCGAAATCGCCAGCTACACCGAAATCACCCCCGACTACGTCCATATCCCCAAGGACAACCCCGGTATCCCCACCCCCGACAAGCTCACCACCGCCCAGGACAACTACATCGCCGGCCTGCACATCGATCAGTATCGTGATCCCGTTTACAAGCCCGACGAATATTACCTGGAAGCCCTCACGTACGATCCGAAGCACCTGCCCTCCCTCATCGGCATGGGTGAGTACCTCTACCGTACCGGCAAGGTGGACGAAGCTGTTGAATATCTGGAAAAGGCTCTGGCTGTCCAGAACGCTTACAACACCAACCCGAAGGATGGCACCGTCAGCTACCTGCTGGGTCTGTGCTACCTCTATCAGGAAAAATATAAGAAGGCTTACGACACCTTCTACAAGGCTACCTGGAGCTACAACGCCATTGGTAAGTCCATGTCCTTCATCGCTGCTCTCGACGGCCGCAAGGGCGACTACGAAAAGATGCTCTTCCACGCCGAAAAGGCTCTCGACAAGGAATCGGCTCACCCCCTGGCCGGCCCCTACGCCGCTTACGCTCTGTGGAAGCTGGGCAAGAACGAATGCGCCCTCAAGTGCATCAACGCCATTCTTGCTAACGACCCGCTGAACCAGCTGGCCCGTTACATCAAGATCAAGATTGCCGGCGAACCCATCGAAAGCTTCTACGATGAAAAGCTCATGGCCTCCAACCCGTCCCAGACCTGTCTGGACGTTGCCTTCGACATCCAGCGCGCCGGCGATTACGCCGCTGCTGCTGAAATCTTCGAAGGTCTGAAGGCTACCCGCGGCGCTTCCACCATGGCTCTCTACGCCCTGGGCTTCGCTTACGAAAAGATGGGCGAATGCTGCAAGGCCAAGGCCGCCCGCGCCGAAGCTGCCAAGAACCCCATCGTGGAACTCTTCCCCTACCGCCTTGCCGAAATCAAGGTTCTGGAAGCCGCTGTCAAGGCCAACGACATGGATGGCACCGCTTGGTACCTCCTGGGCAACGTTGTCTACGACAAGAAGCACTACGCCTACGCCGAAGAATGCTGGAAGAAGGCCACTGTTGCCTCTCCCGACTTCTACATTCCCTGGAGAAACCTGGCCGTTGCTTGCTACAGCCACCTGGGCAAGCAGGCTGAAGCTCTTGAATATCAGAAGAAGGCCGTTGACCTCAAGCCCGGTGACGAGCAGCTGCTCAACGAAGTCAGCTTCCTGATGGCCTCCGTCGGCGTACCCGGCGAAGAAAGAGCCGAATACCTCCTGGCCAAGATGCCCGAAGATGCCGGCGACGACATGTCCCTGGAACTGGCCAAGGCTTACAACGCCTGCGGCAAGTACGAGGAATCCCTCAAGGTCATGCTCGGTCACGTCTTCACCCCGGGCGAAGGCGGCGAATTTGCCATTGCCGAGACCTACATGTACAGCCGCTTTGCCGCTGGCCGTCAGGCTCTCAAGGAAGGCAAGAACGAAGAAGCTCTCGCTCTCTTCCAGGCCGCTCTTAAGATTCCCGAAAACCTGCATGCAGGCTTCTGGAATGAAAGCGTTACCGTTCCCTATCGTTACTACGAAGCCGAAGCTCTCGATAAGCTGGGCCGCGTAGACGAAGCCAAGGCCATCATCGATCATATCTCCAAGATCGACAACCGCGGCATGTGGAACATGGGTGGCGAATTTACCTACTACACCGCCAAGATCGCTCAGCTCGCCGGTGACGAGATGAAGGCCCGCGACATCATCCGCAAGGCCATCCTCAACTGGGAAGAACAGCTGGCCGACAAGAGAGGCCCCGGTCCCCGTCAGAAGGGCGGCAGATTCTTCTATCTGTCCTACGTCGACGATCCCAAGGCTCTCAAGGAAGCAAACCTGTACTACATGCTGGCCTACGCTATGCTCTTCAACGGCGAAAAGGCCACCGCCAAGGAATACTTCGAAAAGAGCCTTGCCCTCAACCCCGACAACGTCAAGGCCGAACTCGAACTCAGCCTCCTGTAAGTTTCAGGTTACAAGGTTATACCAAAGGACCCCGGATTTTCCGGGGTCCTTTTTTGTGCGTAGGCAGGGGTGAGGTAAGGGACGCTGTGGGCAGGCGCGTACGGAAAAAAGGATGAATCATTTTCTTATGGCGTTTGACTTTGCCCCTGTTTTTACCACAAAAATATTCTTTGTACAATTCGTCTATTGCAGAATATGGGAAATATGATATAATGATGGGTGGAAGGTGATATGCGCCTTCAAATTGAACTTATCAGGAGGATTCACATGAAAATTATTGTAGATACCCCGGAAAACATCGCCAAGATGGCGGCTGAACGTTACGTTACCCTTCTCAACAAGAAGCCCGATGCCGTGCTGGGCCTTGCCACCGGCTCCACCCCTCTGGGTCTTTACGGCGAAATCGTCAAGCTATATAACGAAGGCAAGATCTCCTTTGCCGAGGCCAAGTCCTTCAACCTGGACGAATACGTCGGCCTGGACGGCACCCACGACCAGTCCTACCGTTACTTCATGAACGAAAACCTCTTCTCCAAGGTTGACATCAACCCCGACGAAACCCACGTTCCCGGCGGCAAGGGAGACATTGCCGAAAACGCCAAGAAATACGAAGAAATGATCGCCGCCGCCGGCGGTATCGATATGCAGCTTCTGGGTCTGGGCCAGAACGGTCACATCGGCTTCAACGAACCGGGCACCCCGCTGGCTTCGGTTACCCATGAAATCGAACTGACCGCCAACACCCGGGAAGCCAATGCCCGCTTCTTCGCCTCCATCGATGACGTTCCCACCCATGCCATTTCCATGGGCATCAAGAGCGTCATGAACGCCAAGAGCATTATCCTGATCGCCCTGGGCAAGAACAAGGCCGAAGCGGTTGCCAAATCGGTGAAGGGAGAAGTGGACGTGATGGTTCCCGCTTCGGTTCTCCAGTTGCACCCCGACGTGACTTTCTATCTGGACGCCGAGGCCGCTTCCCTGCTGTAAGGAGCCGCCTATGGCAAAATATTTCGGTACCGATGGGTTCCGGGGCAGGGCGAATATCGATCTGACGGTGGAGCATGCCTTTAAGATTGGCCGTTACCTGGGGTGGAAGTACGCCTCCGCCGGGGCGGGCAAGATCGTGATTGGTAAGGATACCCGCCTGTCCAGCTATATGTATGAAAGCGCCTTGATCTCGGGGATCGTTGCCTCCGGGTCGGATGCCTACCTGATGCACGTCACCACCACCCCCAGCGTTTCCTATATCGTCCGGCTGGAGGGGTTTGATTGCGGTATCATGATCTCCGCAAGCCACAATCCCTACTACGACAACGGTATCAAGATTCTCAACGGCGAAGGGGAGAAAATCGAGGATGCCCTGACGGGTGAGCTGGAGGACTATCTGGACGGCAAGCTTGGGGAAATTCCCTACGCCACCGACGACAGGATTGGCCGTGCCATCGACCATGCCGCCGGACGAAATCGTTACATCGGTTATCTGATCTCCCTGGCCACCCATTCCTACCGGGGACTCAAGATCGGGTTGGATGCGGCAAACGGCTCCACCTGGATGATCGCCAAGAACGTGTTCGAGACCCTGGGGGCCGAGACCTACGTGATCCACAATACCCCCAACGGCACCAATATCAACGAAAACTGTGGGTCCACCCACATTGCCGCCCTGCAGGAGCTGGTGCGGGAAAAGCATCTGGATATCGGCTTTGCCTTTGATGGGGATGCCGACCGGCTGATCGCCGTGGATGACCGGGGCGAGGTGGTGGATGGAGATACCATCCTCTACCTGGCCGGGTGTTATATGCATAACCGCGGCAAGCTTACCGGTAACACGGTGGTTCCCACCGTCATGAGCAACCTTGGCCTCTACAAGGCCTTTGACCGGCAAGGAATTTCCTACGTCAAAACCGACGTGGGGGACCGCTTCGTGTACGAGGCTATGAAGGCCGGGGGCTATCTCCTGGGGGGAGAGCAGTCGGGGCACGTCATATTTTCCAAATACGCCGCCACCGGGGACGGTATGCTCACCGCCCTCAAGCTGATGCAGGTGTTCCTGGATGAAAAACAGCCGGTTTCCAAGCTTCGGGAAGGTTTCACCGTCTATCCCCAATTGCTTCGGAACGTGCGGGTTACCGACAAGGCGGCGGTTCTGAAGGATGAGAAGGTTCTTGCCGCCGCAAAGAAGGCAGAGGAAATTCTGGGGGACGATGGCCGGGTGCTACTGCGTAAGAGCGGCACCGAACCCCTGGTGCGGGTGATGGTGGAAGCCAAAACCCAGGAAATCTGCGAAGAACTGTGCGACCTGGTGGTGAATGCCATCAAGGAGGGCGGTTATGAACTGTGAGATCTCCTCTCTTTATGATCTGACCAAAACCATTGCGGCTCCGCTTTTTGAGGGGAAACGTTACCCCTGGGAGCTGTTACCGGAAATTTCCGATTTTATCCTGGCCCTGGGCCCCACCCTGGACCCGGAAAAATTCGAAAAGAAGGGTGAAAACGTGTGGATTGCCAAAAGCGCCACAATCTACCCCTCTGCCTGGATTACAGGCCCCGCCATCATTGACGAGGAAGCGGAGGTCCGCCATTCGTCCTTCATCCGCGGCAACGCCATCGTGGGCAAGGGGGCCGTGGTGGGCAATTCCACCGAGCTCAAAAACGTGATCCTATTCGACGGCGTGCAGGTGCCCCACTACAATTACGTGGGGGATTCGATCCTTGGCTACAAGGCCCACATGGGTGCCGGATCCATCACCAGCAACGTGAAAAGCGATAAATCGCTTGTTGTGATCCATGCCGATCCCGACATTCCCACCCGACGCAAGAAGGTGGGTGCCATGTTGGGGGACCGGGTGGAGGTGGGCTGCGGCAGTGTACTCAACCCGGGTACCGTGGTGGGACGGGATGCCAATATCTACCCCCTCTCCATGGTACGGGGTGTGGTGCCCGAAAACAGCATCTACAAAAAGGCCGGCGAAATTGCCGAAAAGAGATAATCGTATGACAGACAAAGCTCCGAAGGGAGCTTTGTTTTTTTTGCGCTTTTCCAAAAACAAGGAAAGAGTTGGCAAAATAAGAACAAAATATGAACAGAAGAGGAAAAAGACAAAAGAAAATTCTTAAAAGCTCATAAAAATTTTGTTTCGGGGGTGGAAAAAACGGAACAGATGTTGTATAATATGGGTCGTATACGGAATGGAGGCGATGAGCTTGGCATTGGTAACGGCTTTGTTTACAAAACATAATATTGTGTTGGCGGCGGATGGCTGTCTGCATGCCTTTGCCAAGCGGGATCCCGCTTCCATGCCCGAACCTCTGATTCGGCATGGGGCGAAGCTGATCTTTGATTGCCCCAACCATGCCGCCCTGGCCTTTGTGGGCACCGCCGCCTATGGCGGTGAACCGGTGGAAGAGGCCATCCGGTATTTAATTGAAAGCCGCATCCGCCCCGATTCCTCCCTGGAGGATATGAGCTGGATGGTGATGGATCACTTTGGCGCCGCGCCCCCGAAAATCAGCGTCCTGCTGGCCCGCATGGAGGAGGGGACCCCAAAGCTTTCCAAGCTCCATCTGGACAGCCGCAAGGTGGAAATGGTGGGAACTACAAAACCCGGCCTGACCTGGATCGGGGAGGGCTCGGTTTTGAATCGGCTCCTGGGCAACGGCTATACCCGTGGCGCCGACGGGGAGGAAATTCCCCTGGCTCCTGCGGCCCTGCCCTGGGGTATGATGAACAGCAGGGAAGCGGCGGAGCTTTCCGCTTTTCTGATCAACACGTCTGCAACCTATGCGAAATTCCGGGTGGGTATCCCCCTGGTGGAGGAGGCCAGCGACATTCTTGTACTGGGTGAATCCGGAATGCAATGGAGAATGAAAAACAAAAAAGAACTATGAAACAATCAACTACATCGATCGAGGATATCGTACCCTCCCTGCCGGAATCGGCAAAGGAGGAGAAACAAAAAAAACGTATTTTCACTAGCCTGCGTCTGGGGCTGTTCCTGATTTGCACCATAGTGTATCTGGAACTGATCCTGGAGCTGGTGATTGTCGGGGAAATCAGCTGGGCAATACTATATAATCTGCTGTATGCCGTTCCGGTGGGCTGTTGTCTTGCCTTCTGGATGAGTTTTTGGAAAAAGCGATGGCTTAACCTGACCATATTCTGGGTGGTGCTGAGTATTCTGTGCCTGGCCTTTGAAGTACAGCTGATTTACCACAAGGTGTTTGGTACCTTCATGGAAATCGTCATGATGCGCATGGGTGCCGCTGCTGTGACCAGCTTTTTCAAGGAGACCATCAGCGCCATTATCAAAAACTTCCATTTTGTTCTGATGTTTTTGTTGCCCCTGGGGGTAGCCGGCCTGTGTTTGAAAAAGAAATGGCTTCTTGTACGCCGTTGCGGCAAGCAAGGGAAAACACGTCTGGGGATCGGATGGGCCAGCGGATATATCATTTTCGTGCTGGCGCTGGTGATCGGGGGTATCGGAGCTTTGACCCCCTTTCAGGCCTATTTCAGCAGCTATACCGAAACCGAACAGAGCGTGCGCCGCATCGGGCTCCTTGCCACCATGCAGGGGGAATTGCGGCAGGCTGTGATTCCCTTCCAATTGGATCTGGAGCCTGAAACCACCACCCTGATCTTTGTGGATGACATATCGGAAATCATTGAAGATATCACAGGCGAGGAAGAAGAGGAACCGGTAACCCAGGTGTTCGATTCCTCTCCCCAGGTATTACCCGAAATGGACTTCGCCTCCCTCCAATCGGAGGATAAGGATATCCAATGGCTCAACGAATATTTTGCCGGGAAGGAACCCACCAACAAAAATCAGTACACTGGTATCTTCAAGGATTATAACCTGATCTATATCTGTGCCGAAAGCTGGCATCCTTCGGTGATTCGGCAGGATATGATGCCCACCCTGTATAAGCTGGCCAACGAGGGCATTGTGTTTGAAAATTTCTACGGCACCTTCCCCAACACCACCACCGACGGGGAATATACCTTCTGCATGGGCAATTTCCCCGATCTGTCCCGCAAAAAGGCTGACGCCAGCTTCAAAAACTCCTCCGAAAACTACCTGCCCTATGCTTTGGGCAATCTCTACACCCGGATGGGCGTTCCCTCCTTCGGCTACCACAACTATCTGGCCAGCTACTATTCCCGCAACGAATCCCACACCAACATGGGGTATTCCCTCAAGGCCATGAATACCGGCATGAAGTTTACCCATGCCTGGCCTTCCAGCGACTTGGAAATGATGGAGCAGTCGGTTCCCGATTACATCAATCTGGATCGTTTCCACGCCTACTACATGACCTTCAGCGGGCACTATGAGTATGATTTTGAGGTCAACCCCATTGCCAAGCAAAACAAGGACGCGGTCAAGGACCTGCCCTACAGCGAAATGGTCAGAGCTTATATTGCCTGCCACCTGGAGGTGGAAAAGGCCATGGAATACCTGTTGGATTCCCTGGTGGCCGCAGGCAAAGAGAAAAACACCCTCATTGTCATGACCGGTGACCACTTCCCCTATGGGCTGAAGGACGACAATGGCTACGGCGAAAACGCCTACGATGAGCTTGTGGGCCAGGAGGTGGATAAGGTATTTGAAAAAGACCGCAACTCCTTCATCTGCTGGACGGGTGGCCTGGATCGGGTCATCACGGTGGATGACTATTGCTCCTCCCAGGATATTCTGCCCACGGTGCTGAACCTCTTGGGTATCGACTACGACTCCCGGCTCTTTGCGGGGGTGGACGTGATGAGTGACAGCGAGCACGTGGCTATTCTCCGAAACCGCAGTTTCGTTTCCGATCTTTTGAAGTTTGACAGTAACTCCGGGGACGTGACCTACCTGG
>JAFYNU010000187.1 GCA_017547975.1 Clostridia bacterium | reverse complement strand
GGGCGGCTTCGGCGCCCCCGAATTTGAAACCATCGAAATTCCGGTGGAAGGCGACAACGACCAGCACGTGGGCATCCTCAACGACTGGGCCGACGCCATCGTATTCGGCAAACCCCTGTGGTCCCCGGGTGTGGAAGGCATCAAGGGTCTGACCCTGTGCAACGGCATGTACCTTTCCGGTTGGACCGGCGAAAAGGTCACCCTGCCCCTGGACGAGGATCGCTTCAACGCCCTGCTTGCCGAAAAGGTCAAGAACTCCCGCCGCAAGGAATCCACCGGCGGCGCCACCTTCGATCTGGACGGAACCTACAATAAGTAATTGACAGTTGACAATTGAAAATTGACAATAACTGACAATGTCGGAAGGCGGCCCTTTGGGGCCGCCTTTTTTGGCGTGGTCTGCCGCAGAAACGCCGGGGAAAAGGAGGGCGGTACCGCCGACCGGCAAAGAAACGGCAAAAAATGAAATATGTACGGTTAAAAAACTGCATTGAAATTTCCCTGGAAACAGGGGGATTTTGTTAGAAATGATGCTTGAAAAAAGTGCGGTAAAGCACTATAATACAGAATCGGAGAAGTACCGGAAAACCTTCGGGAAATGCCTGAAAATTCTCAAATATACCTGACGCCGCCCTGCGGCGTCTGACTTTGTCAAAAGATTCTTCCAAAGGGGGAAACGACTATTATTATTCTGTTGATGATCGTCTGGCTGATGCTGAACGGCAGAGCCGATTGGGACGTTTGGGTAACCGGGATTGCCGTTTCGGGCGCCATCTATTACGTGCTTTGCAGGGTTTCGGGGCTGAACCC
Source organism: Clostridia bacterium (assembly GCA_017547975.1). Lineage (GTDB taxonomy): Bacteria > Bacillota > Clostridia > Oscillospirales > QAMX01 > RUG11797. The sequence goes on along the minus strand of JAFYNU010000187.1, from coordinate 4,973 downwards.
CAAACAGGAAGTGCGGGCTATCCGGTTGATCCCCTTGTGCCTGTGCTACGCGGGGGTGTTGCTTTGGGAAATTCTCAGGGCAAATCTTTCGGTGGCGGGATTCATTTGCTCCAAAAAGGAGCCTACCCCCATGGTGGTACACTTTTCGTCCGGGCTGAAAAGCGAAATCGCCAACGTGATCCTGGCCAACAGCATTACCCTGACCCCCGGTACCATTACCATTCTTTTGCAGGAGGATCGGTTTGCGGTGCATTGCCTGCGCCGGGAATACGGGGAAGGTATGGGAGAAAGCAGCTTTGTGAAGCTCCTTTCGAAAATGGAGGAAATATGGGACAAATAGAAATTGCTTACCAAAACTTATATACGTTCTGTCTGATCGTGATGGGGCTTTGCATTGTGGTGGCGCTGTCCCGCTCGGTGCGGGGACCTGAAATTGCCGACCGGATTCTGGCCATCAATATGATCGGAACGGCGGTCATTTCGGCAATTCTGGTGCTGACCGGTCTTTTGGAGGAAACCTGGCTTCTGGATATATGTTTGGTTTACGTGCTGATCAGCTTTCTGGCGGTGGCGGTGTTGGCCACCGTTTATATCCGGCGCCAGAAGAAGGAGAAAAAGGAGGGGGACAAATGATCTGGGAATGGATTCGTTTTGGCCTTTGTGCCCTGTGCCTTCTCACCGGGCTGGTATTTTTCCTGTTGGCCGCTGTCGGCGTGAACAAAAAGTGCTTCCACGTGGTGCTCAATCGCATCCATGCCGCAAGTCTGGGGGATACCATGGGTCTTCTTCTGGTGGCAATCGGGATCGCCATCGCGGTTGGATCCGGGTGGGCACTTCTGAAAATCGTATTTATCGTGGCATTCATGTGGTTTACTTCGCCGGTATCCGCCCATCTGCTTTCCGAGGTGGAGGCCTACACCTCCCGGGAAGTGGAAACGCTGGAAAATGACGAGGACGAAATCTGAAAGGGGAGAAGCGTTTCGCATGGAAATATTCAAACTGATTCTCTTGTTGCTTTTGGTGGTGTGTGCCGTTTGTGCCACCCTATCCAAACGGCTTTTGGTGTCGGTCATCATCTTCATGGCCTACAGCCTGGTCATGTCCATCGTCTGGATTCTCCTGGAATCTCCCGACCTTGCCATTACCGAAGCGGCGGTGGGTGCCGGTGTCAGTGGTATCCTGTTCCTGATGACCCTGAAAAAAATACACAGAACGGAAATTGAAACAGAAGATGAAGATCAAGACTAAGATCAAGGAATTTGTAGAGCAAAGCCGGGAATGGACCGAGTCCTTTTCCGATATGTCCGAAAAGCGGGATCTGCCCCGGGAACGGGTGCGCCGGGAAGAACACATGGTGGATCGCCTGATGGAAGAAAAGGCGGGACATATGGGACTTTTGAAGTGGCGGCGGCTTTATCTGGTGCTGGCAACGGTATGTGCCGTCACCCTGATTGTGGTTCTCCTGACAACCGTAGCCATGCTGCCGGTTTTTGGGGAACACCACGAATATATGGACACCGTTGCCCAGTATTACATTGACCATGCTCTGGAGGAAACTGGGGCGATGAATATTGTGGCGGGCATGATTCTGGATTACCGTGCTTTTGATACCCTGGGGGAATCCTTCGTGCTGTTTACCGCCTTGAACTGCGTGCTGATTCTCCTTCGCCGGGACTTCCAGGAGGAATACCGCCTGCATGATTACTACGACCTGACCCGCGACCCCATTCTGCGGCGGGTGGGAATGGTGGTGATTCCCTGCGTGGTATCCTTTGGGGTATACGTGATGCTCAACGGCCATCTTTCCCCGGGGGGCGGCTTTTCCGGGGGCGCCATTTTCGGCGCGGGGCTCATCTTCCTGTCCCTGGCTTTCGGGGATGACTTTGCCGCCCGGTTGGTCAGCGAAAAGCTTTTCAAAGGGGTGGCTGCCGTGGCCTTGGGCTTTTACTGCCTGGCCAAAGGCTATTCCTTCTTCACCGGGGCGAACCACCTGGAAAGCGGGATCTCTCTGGGTACCCCGGGCAGCATTTTTTCCAGCGGCCTGATCCTGCCCCTGAACGTGGCGGTGGGTTTTGTGGTGACCCTGACCATGTACGGAATCTATCGGATGTTCCGAAGGGGGAGTTTCAAATGAGAAATCTGATCAACAATTACGAAGAGGTCTTTGCCATCGTATTGTTCGGTATTGGCTTCGTTACCCTGTTATTTCATCAGAATCTGATTAAAAAAATTATCGGCCTGAACATCATGGATACCGGCCTCTACCTCTTCCTGGCTTCTATGGGTTACATCTACGGAGGGGATGCCCCCATCTATGCTGAAAATGCGGGCTTCTATATCAACCCGGTGCCGGCGGGGCTGGTGCTTACCGGGATTGTCGTATCGGTGAGTGTTACGGCCATCATGCTGTCCCTTTCCGTTCGGCTTTACAAGCGCTATGGAACCTTGAATCTGGACGAAATCTATCTTGAGGCCAGAAACAAGATCAACGAAAGATAAGAGGGAAACATTTATGGAATTGATTGCGAATTTCCCCTTTTTCTCCATCATTCTTTGCCTGTTTTCGGCGGTGATCTGCTCGGTGCTGCGGGGACGGGGTGCCAAAATCTGCACCGTTGTCGCCGAATCGGTTCTGGCAATTCTCTCCTTCGCCACCCTGTGGTACGTGCACCTGCTGGAAAAGCCGGTGACCTTCATGATGGGTCACTTCCCGGCACCCTGGGGCAATGAGATTCGATTCGGTACCCTGGAGGCGGTGATGGCTACCGTCTTTTCCCTGATCCTGCTCTGCGCGGTATTGGGGGGCAGTAAATTTGTAAACCGGGACATTTTTCCCCAGAAGATCAATCTCTATTACGTTCTGATCAATCTGCTGGGGGCGGCACTGATGGCCCTGATCTACACCAACGACATCTTCACCGGCTACGTTTTCCTGGAGATCCTTACCCTGACCTCCGGCGGAATCCTGATGATCCGGGAAATCGGTCGTACCACCCTGGCGGCTACCCGCTATATGATACTGAATCTTCTGGGATCGGGTCTTTTCCTCCTGGGCATTATCCTGATGTACGATATTACAGGACACCTTTTGATGGCGAATATGCACGCCTCCCTGAAGGTCCTGATAGCCCATGGCAGTTATTCCCTTCCCCTGACGGTGATCGTTGGGGTGATGTGTGTGGGGCTTGCCATCAAGAGCGGCCTTTTCCCCTTCCATAGCTGGATGCCCGACACCTACGGCTTTGCCACCCCCACCTCCGCTTCCATCCTGTCGGGGTTGGTGTCCAAGGGGTACATCTTCCTTTTGGTGAAGATTATGTACCGGGTTATCGGTATTGACCAGGAAATCCTTTCGGTTGCCCGGAATATTCTCTTTGTATTCGGCCTTTGCGGCATTGTTTTCGGTTCGGTTTTCGCCCTGCAGCAAAACAACATCAACCGCATGACCTCCTATTCGTCGGTGGCCCAGATCGGCTACATCTACATGGGCATCGGCATCGGCGGTACCGCCGGGTTTGCGGCGGCCATGTTCCATATTCTGGCCCATGCCATCACGAAACCGGCCCTCTTTTTGGCAAACGCCTCGCTGATCGAGGTGTCGGATGACAGCCCGGTATTCCACGACCTTTCGGGGGCCGCCCATCGCAACAAGACCGCCGGGGTGTTCTTCACCATTGCGGCCATGTCCATGGTGGGCATTCCCTTCTTTGCGGGCTTCACCTCCAAACTGCTCTTTTCCATGGCGTCCCTGGGCCATAACCCCGCCAAAACCGGTTTGGTTCTGGTGATCCTGGCAATCAGCACGATTCTCAATACCCTCTACTTCATCCGTACCGTCATCCGCATTTACACCAAGCGGAAGGGGGACCTGCCCCGCAAGTTCAGCATGCGGGCAGAGCTTCCCGGTTGGATTGCCGGGGTTTCCCTTGCGGCCATGAACCTGTTTTTGGGGCTGAATTCCCGTCCGGTCATTGAATTGATCGAAAAGGGCTTGCTCCGTTTCCAATAAATCCGCAATCATCAACGAGAGAAAGGATTGCATTATGTTGTATCTTCTTTCCATTCTGGTTCCCCTGGTGACCGGGGCGCTATTGCCCTTTTTGAAAATCGACAAAACATCCAAACGGGTGGCCTACGTCCTGGGTGCCCTGGCCCTGACCGCCCTTTCAGCGGTGGGGGGGATGGTATCCGGTAAGCCCTTCACCTTCGCCGCCTTTGGCAAGGGGCTGGACCTGACCCTGTTTTCCGACGGCATCGGCTGTTTCTTTGCCGTTCTGGTGCTTGCATCCTGGATTCTGGTTTCGGTTTATACCTTCCGCTACATCACCCACGAAGGGGGCGACAACCGTTTCTTCGCCTTCCTGCTTCTGACGCTGGGGGGCCTTCTGGGGGTTTGCTTCGCCAAAAACCTTGTGACCCTCTACCTCTTCTTCGAGCTTGCCACCCTGGCTTCCATGCCCATGGTGCTCCATGCCCAGACCAAGGAATCGATTGCCGCCGCCTTAAAATACCTCTTCTATTCGGTGGGAGGCGCCTTCCTGGGTCTTCTTGGCCTTTTTGCCATCTATTTCTATTCTCCGAACCACGACTTTGTCCTGGGGGGAACGGTGGATGCCGCCGCCCTGGGGGAAAGCAAAAACCTCTTCTTTGTGATGGTTTTCCTGGCTGTGGTGGGCTTTGCCACCAAGGCCGGTATGTTCCCCATGCACAATTGGCTTCCGACTGCCCACCCGGTGGCTCCTGCCAGCGCCAGTGCCCTGCTTTCGGGTATCATCACCAAGGCGGGTGTGATTGCGGTGATCCGCGTGATCTACTACGCGGTGGGTACCGAGCTGCTTGCGGGCTCCTGGGTGCAGTATGCCTGGATTGCCCTGGCGCTTGTGACGGTTTTCATGGGAAGCATGATGGCGTATCATGAAAAGGTTCTGAAAAAGCGTCTGGCCTATTCCACCGTCAGCAATCTTTCCTACATT
>JAFYNU010000186.1 GCA_017547975.1 Clostridia bacterium | reverse complement strand
GTGCGGCAAAAAACCCAGCTTTATGCCGCCGATGCCATCGCCGCCGGTGCCGATTCGTTTGCCCTGGCAAGACGACACTTCATCAAAAAATCCAGAGCCAAAATGGCACTGGAATCCACTGTTTTCGCAAACGTCCGCTCCTTCCGCGAAGGAAGGATTTTACTTCTGACTCTTTCCCGTTCCCTGGCTGATTCCCTGGGAGCCCGGGAAGAGGACGTGAATGGTCTCGCCAGCATGACCACGTCCGCAGAGGGCTGCGAAATCGGCATCTTCTGTCGGGAAATGGCCGACGGTACCATCAAGGCTTCGGTCCGTACCGATCTCTTTGCCGATGCCGCCCTGCTTTGCAGTGCTTTTGGCGGGGGCGGTCATGCCAAAGCCGCTGGCTGTACCCTGCATCTGCCCATGGAAGAAGCCGCCGAATTATTGGTAAAGGAAGCCGAAAAGCAATTATGATGAAATCCGGTTTGATTCTTGTAAATAAAGGTGCCGGCATGAGTTCCCACGACGTGGTGAACCGTCTGCGCCGCATCCTGGAAACCCGGAAGGTCGGTCATTGCGGCACCCTGGACGAAATGGCCACCGGTGTTCTTCCGGTCTGTTTCGGCCGGGGTACCCGTGCCTGCGATTACGCCCAGAGCGCCGATAAAACCTATCGCGCTTCCCTGCGCTTCGGTATGACCTCCACCACCCAGGATATTTGGGGAGAGGTTACCGAAACAGGCGGTCCGAAGGTAACCCGGGAAGCCCTGGAAGCCATTCTCCCCTCTTTTGTAGGGCCCCAGGATCAGCTCCCCCCCATGGTTTCTGCCCTGAAACAAAACGGGGTTCGGCTTTATGCCCTGGCCCGTGAGGGGATTGAGGTACACCGGGAGCCTCGGCGTATCACCATTTTGAAGCTTGAGCTGACCGATTTTTCCGAAGAAAATCAGGAAGCCGAAATTCTGGTGGATTGCACCAAAGGTACCTATATCCGTACCCTTTGTCACGATATCGGTTCAGCCCTTGGCTGTGGTGCCGTCATGAGCGCACTCTGCCGGGAACGAAACGGCTATTACCCCATTTCCGATTGCCTGACCATTGAAGAACTGTGGGTCCACAAGGATGCAGGTACTCTGGAAGATTGTATCCGTCCGGTAGACACCATCTTCCATGGCTACCCAGCCTATACCCTTTCTCCCGAGGAAGAAGAGGATATGCGGGTCGGCCGCGTATTCCCCACCGGTCTTGACGCCGGCAACTACCGTGCCTACGGAGAATCCGGGGAATTTATCGGTCTTTGCAAGGTAGAGGACGGTGTTTTTCACCTGGTAAAGGGTTTCTACGAAACCAAAGGAGGCGACGCGGATTGAATCCTGTGATTGCTGTTGGGCTTTTTGACGGAGTCCACCTGGGTCATCAGGCTTTGCTCAAGAAGGCCGCTTTGATCGGAAATACCCTTGGCCTTCCGGTGGAAGCCATCACCTTTGACGGCTTGGAAAACACCAAGAAAATCTTCCTGTTGAACACTCCCACCGATCGGATCCGCCTGATAGAGCGGCTTTGCGGCATCCATACCACCCGCCTTCTTCCCTTCGTTTCCTCCCTGAAGCGCACGCGCGGAGAAGATTTCTTCTTTGACACTCTGATCGGAAAATATCATGCCGGACATCTGGTTATCGGCGAAAATTTTTCCTTTGGCTCCGACCGTATCGGTGCCACCGAGCTGGTTTCCCTTTGTTCCGAGGCTGGAATCGGTT
>JAFYNU010000185.1 GCA_017547975.1 Clostridia bacterium | reverse complement strand
CTTTTTCTCCCGGATGGTTTCCGCCGATGGATCATGGATGGAGCGGTCGTCCTCCCGGGTCAGCAGGGTCTGGACCCCGTAAAAGCCCATGAGCTGATCCAACCGAAGGGCAATGGCCAGGTTCAGGTCGCTCTCCTTCTGCCCGGAGATCGACACCGCCCCGCCGTCCTCTCCCCCATGGCCGGGGTCGATGACGAGGACCTGCCGGGGCATCCGGGCAAAGACCAAAGCACTCTCCTCCTGGCAGAACGGCCGGAAGATACCCACCAGCCCCAGCGCTGCCAGCAAAATCAGGCCCAGACGGACCCGGCGAATGGTATACGTTTTCAAATGACATCCCTCCCCCACATGGTATGCGGGAAGGTGGTTTCATTATAGCAAAGGCAGGGGCCTTTCGCAATCCTGTAGCCATTTCTCCTTCCGGTGCATACCCTGGAATGAACGCAGAAACGGTCGATTCTGCGTGGGTTTTATCAAAGGAGGAAATGACCTTGATTTGTTCTAATCTGAACGAGAAACCCGGCACCTGCATGGCAGGTCAGGGTTCCCTGCCCCCCTGCGGCCCCTTCGCCACCCCCTATGTGGTAAGCCAGGGTCCCAACCCGGAACGGTTCACCAAGGAGAGGGCCCTGGAACAGGGTACCCTCTACCCCGACCTGAACCTCCCCTTCTATCTGAAGGTAAACCCCGGCCGGTTGGCGGACACTCCCCTGAACCAACTTCGTGCCCTGGGCTTTGCCATCCAGGAGCTGGGGCTCTACCTGGACACCCACCCTTATGACAGCGAGGCCTTCGCCCTCTTCCAGGAGTATGTGGCTATGGAGAAAACCGCCCGTGCCGCCTACGTGGAGCAGCACGGGCCCCTGGTCCAGACCGATGCCGCCAAAGACGGGTCCTATACCTGGGGCAACGGTCCTTGGCCCTGGCAGTACTGCGAAGAGGAGGGTTGAGCCATGTTTGTCTATCAGAAAAAACTGCAGTATCCTGTCCGAATCAAGAACACCAACCCGAAACTGGCGGCCCAAATCATCACCCAGTACGGCGGGCCGAAGTGTAATTGGGTACGATTATGATTTCTGTCCATTTCCTTAAGAAAATCTTCATTTTTTCTTCATTGGAAAAAAAGATTCTTTTGCTATACTGAAGGTAAAATTTGCACCCGTGATGGAGGTAACATGATACCGATTTCTGATATGCTCATTCGCTCTATCAGCGGATATATCTTTATCCTTCCGGCGTTGATCCTGTATTTCTTATCCCTCAAAAAGACCGAAAAACGTCAAAATCTTCTTCATTGTATCTCTGTTTCTGTGTTCTGCTATTATCTTTTGGGGATTTTAACTGTAACAGGGATTGGTTACACAGGATCAATATCTTTTGATCCAAGGATCACACTCATTCCGTTGCTCGGTATGATAAGCGGGCCAATCGATACGATTCTGAACATCATTCTATTTGTTCCATTGGGTATTTTTCTGCCGTTTTTGTATAGATCGTTTCGTCCCATGAAGACTGTTGCGTTCACCGGCTTTCTGCTTTCTTTCTCTGTTGAAACCCTTCAGATGTTCGGCTGGGGAAAAACCGATATCAACGACCTGATCACCAATACCCTTGGAGCCTGTTTCGGATATTGGCTCTATTATCTGTTGTCAAAATGCCTGCCGTATCACGTAAAGAATCAGTTCCACGCCCAAAATATCAATGACCGGTTGGAAGTATTTTTCCTTGCAAGTTTCACATTGATCATCATGGTCACAGTTCAACCCTGGGTGATACATAGTCTGCTTAATATTCGATAAGAAAGTCTCGGTTTCTGTTTGAAACCGAGACTTTCTTATCACATGATTTCTTCCATCCAGCGGAGCAAGTCTTCATAGACTCGCTGCCGGTCCAGTTCGTTGAGGATCTCGTGGCGATCTTCGGGGTAAAACTTCACAGAGACATTTTTTACGCCGGCATCCCGGCACATCTTTGCAGCCTGTCGGACACCTTTGCCAAAATCACCCACCGGGTCCTCCTCACCGGCCACAAAGAAAACCGGCAGGTCCTTGGGCATTCGGGCCAACAGCTTCTTGTCATACAGCCGGTCAATGCCTGTGAACATGGCGTGGTAGGCATTCAGGGTAAACACAAAGCTGCTGCGCTCGTCAGCAATATAGGCATCCACCACCGCCGTATCCCGGGTGAGCCAGTCCTTGGTTGTGCGAACGGGTTCAAACCGCTTGTTGTACCCGCCGAAGGCTACGGTGGTCACCAGCTTGCTCCGGTGATGCCAGCCCTTCACCGCTGCCACCAGGGTGGTCAGGAGCTTACCGGACTGAACCAGCATCTTGGGCTGACAGCCGGTACCCATGATGATGGCACCATCCAACTCCTCTCCGTATTGGCAGAGATACTGCCGGGCGTAGAAGGACCCCATACTGTGACCCAGAAGGAAATAGGGCAGGCCGGGATAGGCCTCTTTGGTGATTTGGGTCAGGCAATGGATATCCGCCAGAACGGTGCCGTTGGCATCCTCTTCGGTAAAGTAACCGTAGTCTTCCTTGGTACGGATGGAATTGCCATGGCCCAGGTGGTCATG
>JAFYNU010000184.1 GCA_017547975.1 Clostridia bacterium | reverse complement strand
TGCCGTGGAGCTGTTAGGCAGATTCGAACTGCCGACCTCGTCATTACCAATGACGTGCTCTGCCAACTGAGCTATAACAGCGCTGGCGACCCGGAAGGGGCTCGAACCCTCGGCCTCTAGCGTGACAGGCTAGCGCTCTAACCAGCTGAGCTACCGGGCCATTTCCGACAGCTTTGTTATTATACCTTGAAATGTTCGATTTGTCAACCCCTATTTTGAAAATTTTCAAAATTTTTTTTAACAGGAAATCGCCCGCAAATTTGCCGGGGCGTGAAGCAGCCGGCGGGTGGCCCGGTCGTTGTGGAGCCAATCGGAAAGGCTGTCTTTGGCAATTACCACCGGCATCCGGTCGTGGTATCGGCCAACCACCCCGTCGGCGGGGCGGGTCAGAATGACGAAGGCAGGGTATTCGGTGAAACCGTCACAAAACAGGTTGAAGATTCCCGCCATGTAAAGCATGTTGTCCCCCTGGGGGCGGAACAGGTAGCGGGTGCGGGCGGGTGAGGTGTGGTCCCATTCATAAAAGCCGGTGGAGGGAACCACGATTCTCCGTTCCGCCAGGCACCGGCGGAACATGGGCAGGGTGTGGGCGGTTTCGCTTCTGGCGTTGAAAATGACCCCCTGCTTGTCCCCCGGGCGGGGAAAGCCCCAACGCATGGGCAGGGGGGTGTAGCCATACCCCTCCAACCCGGGAAAGAGTACCGGAACGGTATCGGTGGGGCGAATCTCCCCCTTTTGAATGGGGGAGAGATCAAAGCTTGCCTGTCCGTCGGGGGTGAAGGTGCCCTGTACGGCGCTGTCATCGGGGGTAAAATTGGATTCCACTTCCCGAATGATCCGGCGCATTTCAATAATGGATTCTTCGTCAAACACGGTGTAACGGCCGCACATGGAGGAACCTTCCTTTCTTTTGGGATAGGGATAGTATATCACAAAAGTGAAGCGGGTACAATGAAAGAGCGAAAACTTCACAAAATATTCACATTCGAATCATACGTGCATCATATTGACATGGTAGGATATAGGGGACAAGAGAGAAATAGAAGCAGAAAGGCGGGTTATCGTGAACGATCCCAATTTCAACTATAGCTATAACCATCAACCGGAACAGAATTATTATACCCCTCCCACGCCGCCCAAGAAGAAGGGGCTTTCCACCGGCGCCATCGTGGCCATTGTGTTGGCGGTGGCACTGATCATGACCCTGCTGGGGGGATGTGCCATGGTGGGGCTCGTGTACCTGACCGGTAACAACTCCTTTATGGAGGAGGTTACCGAAATGCTCCCCGGCAGCAAGGAAGAGGAGGTTACGCCTCCTCCCACAACCGGAAGCGACCGGGAACAGTTTGGGGCCCAGGAAGCCCCGGTTACCACCGACAGCCTGGACGGCCTGATCATCGGCGGGGACGAAAACGCCCTGACGGTGGCCCAAATTTACCAGAAGGTTGCCCCCTCGGTGGTGGGCATTAAAATCAGCTCCCAAATGGGAGGCGGCACCGGCAGCGGTGTTGTCATGACCACCGACGGCTATATCCTTACCAACGCCCACGTGGTGGACGACGCCATGAGCATCCAGGTCTACCTTTATGATGGCAGCGAATACACCGCCACCCTGGTGGGCAGTGACGAAGCCACCGACATTGCGGTGATCAAGGTGGATGCTACCGGCCTTTCTGCCGCCACCTTCGGCAATTCGGATACCCTCCAGATCGGCGAAGACGTGGTTGCCATCGGTAACCCCCTTGGTCTGGATCTTTCCTTCACCGTCACCCGGGGCATCGTGTCGGCCCTGAACCGCAACATTGCGGTGGGCGGCTACGCCATGACCCTGGTACAAACCGATGCCGCCATCAACCCCGGCAACTCCGGCGGCCCCCTGATCAATTGCTATGGTGAGGTTATCGGCATCACCTCCGCAAAAATCATGTCCGACTATTCCGCCTCCACGGTGGAAGGCATTGGCTTTGCCATTCCGGTGAATTCCGCCCTGGAAGTGGCGGAGGATTTGGCAGTACATGGTCACGTTACCGGCCGACCCTGGCTGGGGATCGTGATCCAGACACAATATGGCCAGCAGGGCAACCAGTTTGTGTACCAGGTGGTTGTCACCGAAGTGGAACCGGGTTCTCCGGCCGCGGCCTGTGGTATGCAGGTAGGGGACGTCATCCGTAAATTCGGCGGGGTGGAAGTTGCCAACAATACCGAGCTTTTGGCCGAACGGGACAATTACAGTCCCGGTGATACGGTGGAAATCCTGGTGGAACGGGACGGCACCGAAGTAACGCTGAAAATGACCCTGGGCGAAGCAGGGTCGTGACCATAAACTCCTCTCTCTTTCATTGAAATTCCTCCCGAAAACAGGGGCGCCAAATCGGCGCTCCTGTTTTCCTTTGTGCTCAAATCCCCCGCTTCGACATATACTGATAAGGAACGATGCCGGAAGGGAGAATGAAATCATGGCAGACGAAAAGGAACGCGCAACAAAAGCTTTGGAGGCCCTGATGGGACGGGATGCCCGTGGGAAATTGATGAAGCTTCTGCCCCTGCTGGCAGGGGAGGATGGAAAACGGCTGATGGGGCTTCTGTATCTTTCGGGAAGCAGTCCGGAAAAAATGAAGAAGGCCATGGAAAAAGCTGCTGCCGGGGATGGAAGCGAGGCCAGGGAGATCATTTCGGCAATCTTCCAAAATCCGGAGGGGGAACGTATTCTGACCAAGCTTTTGGCGGCCTTGGAATCGTAACAGAATCGGGGGAGGGAGTTTGTGGAGGAGCTTTTGCTGGGACTATTGGGTAAGGAAGCCGGGGAAAAGGCACAAGAGGGTGAAGGCTCCACCGACGGGGCGGGATTTGATCCCCGGATGATGATGGGGATGCTGGATCTTTTGGGGGCGATCACCGGGGAGGAGGATTCCGACCGGCTGATCGCCGCCCTGCGGCCCTTCGTCAGCCGGGAGCGGGCGGGAAGCATTGACGAAGCCCTGCGGGTGATGAAGCTGGTACGGGCCGCCCGGGCGGCCATGAAGCTTTGGGGCAATACCGGGGAGGAGGAGAAGGAATGAATGGTTTTGGAAGTCTGAATCAGGAAGATCTGCTTCTCCTGGGACTTCTGTGTCTTTTGCTGATGAACAAAAAGAAGGATAACTGGGAGCTTTTGATCGGGCTGGGATTTCTCTTTTATGCGGGGCTTCGGGAACGGGGGATCCTGCCGGGACCGGGAAAACGCGAAGAAAAGGATGATCGGATGGAAAATGCAGGATTGATGGAATAAAACTGCAAAAATTTGCAGGAGCGTTGACTTTTTCTTTCAAATCTGCTATTATTATCCCAATCGGAACAAACAGGAACGCAGGAATCGATTCCATGCGTTTCAAGGAGGAAAACTCCCGCTTGAAAGGAGCACGAAAGATGGCAAAGGATCTTTTGAAATATCTTTCCGAGCATTATGCGTCCTTTTCCAAGGGACACAAGGCGATTGCCGACTACATCATTCAGAATTACGACACGGCGGCATTTATGACGGCGGTGAAGCTTGGCACGGCGGTGGGCATCAGCGAATCCACCGTGGTACGCTTTGCCTACGAGGTGGGCTACGACGGATATCCCAAGCTGCAGAAGGCCCTGCAGGAAATGGTGCGCAACCAGCTCACCTCCACCCAACGCATCGCCATTACCGATGAAACCGGCGGCGAAGCCATTTTGCACAAGGTGATGAATGCCGATGCCGAAAATATCCGGGGGACCCTGGCGGGTATCGACCGGGAAACCTTCGAGCGGTGCGTGGATGAGATTCTCAATGCACGGAATATTTACATTCTGGGGGTTCGTTCCTCGGCGGCACTGGCCTCCTTCCTGTCCTTCTATTTTAATCTGATGTTACCCAACGTGCGGCTGGTATCGGTGAATACCGTCAGCGAAGTGTACGAACAAATCCTCCGGGCGGAGGAGGGGGACGTGATGATCGGCATCTCCTTTCCCCGCTACAGCAAACGTACCGTCAAGGCTATGCAGTACGTGCGCAAGCAGGGGGCCCGGGCCATCGCCATCACCGACAGCCACACCTCTCCCCTGGCGGAAACCGCCGACCTGGCCCTTTTGGCCAAGAGCAACATGGTCTCCTTCGTGGACTCCCTGGTGGCGCCCATGAGCATCATCAACGCCCTGATCGTGGCGGTGGGTATGCGCAAAAAGGACGACGTGTACCGCAGCTTTGAAAAGCTGGAACAAATCTGGGACGAATACGAAGTGTACGAAAAGAATGGATAAAGTTTACGATATTGTGGTGGTGGGTGCCGGTCCCGCCGGCATGATGGCCGCCGGAGCGGCCCTGGAAATGGGAGCCAAGGTTCTGCTTTTGGACAGGCTGACCCTGCCGGGCAAAAAGCTCCTGATCACCGGCAAGGGCCGGTGCAACGTGACAAACAACTGCGATATCCAGGGCGTTTTGGGAAACGTGCCCCGGAATCCGCGGTTTTTATACAGCTCACTCAACGCCTTTCCCCCGGCGGAAGTGATGGCTTTCTTTGAGAAACGGGGGGTTCCCCTGAAAACCGAGCGGGGACAGCGGGTGTTCCCGGTTTCCGATAAGGCGGCGGATATTGCCGCCTGCCTGAAGGGGTATGCCGCCGGGGCGGACCATGCCATCGGCCGGGTCACGGGGATCTGTCATGATGGCGAAAGGGTCACCGGGGTGGATACCACCCTGGGCCGCGTCCGGACAAGCCGGGTGATCCTGGCCACCGGGGGACTTTCCTACCCCGCCACCGGCTCCACCGGGGACGGCTACGCCATGGCACAGGAGGCGGGGCATACCATCGTGCCCCCCAAGGCATCTTTGGTGCCCCTGAAAAGTGACGACGGCATCTGCCGGGCGGCCATGGGGGTTTCCCTTCGCAACGTGAAGGTGCGCTTTTTCGAAAATGGGAAGTGCGTCAATGAGGAGTTTGGGGAAATGCTCTTTACCCATTTTGGGGTATCTGGCCCGGTGATTCTCAGCGGAAGCGCCCATTTTGAAAAGGACGATTCGGAGAAATGGATTACCATCGACCTGAAGCCCGCCCTGGACGAAAAAAAGCTGGATGCCAGACTCCTGCGGGAATTTGAGGAAAACATCAACCGGGACGTGGGCAACATTGCCCGGCACCTTCTGCCCCAATCCATGACCCGCCCCTTCCTGCGTCGGGTGGGAATTGCCCCCGACCGAAAGGCAAACTCCATCACCCGCCTGGAGCGGGAGCGTATGATTGCCGAATTCAAGGAAATGCGGCTGGGTATTACCGGCCTGCGACCGGTGGAGGAAGCCATTGTGACCCGGGGCGGTGTCAACACCCGGGAGGTGGATCCCAAAACCATGGCCTCCAAAAAGCTTGCGGGGCTCTATTTTGCCGGTGAAATTCTGGACGTGGATGCCTACACCGGCGGATATAACATACAAATTGCGCTGGCTACCGGCCGCGCCGCGGGACGCGGGGCGAGCATGGGGCTGTGAAGGAGGAAACTATGCTGATTATTGCTGTGGACGGCCCTGCCGGGGCCGGGAAAAGCACCATTGTGAAAAAAATTGCCCAGGCATTTGATTGTGTCTGCGTGGACACCGGTGCCATTTACCGCACCGTGGGGGTTTTTGCCTCCCGGGCGGGAATCCCCACCGACGGGATCGAAGCGGTGGTTCCCCTTTTGGATCAAATGGAGGTGCGGGTGGCCTTCGAGAACGGGGTACAGAAAAACTACCTGAACGGGGAGGAGGTTTCCGCCTACCTTCGTACCGAGGAGATTTCCCGGTATGCGTCGGTGGTTTCGGCCCTGCCTGCGGTGCGGGCCAAATTCCTGTCGGTTCAGCGGGACATTGCCAAGGAAAACTCGGTGGTGATGGACGGCCGGGACATCGGCACCGTGGTATTCCCCAATGCGGATGCCAAAATATTCCTCACCGCCACCCCGGAAGAGCGTGCCCGCCGCCGTTACGTACAGTACGTGGAGGAGGGCAAGGACGTTCCCTACGAGGAGGTGCTTCGCACCGTAAAGGAACGGGATGCCCGGGATGAACAGCGTGCCGCCGCCCCCTTGAAGCCTGCAGAGGATGCCATTCTGGTGGACACCACCGGGCTCAATGAGGAGGAGAGCGTGGAACTGGTGATCCGCCTTCTGAAAGAGAGGCTTTCCTGATGTTGCGTATCATATATATTATCCTTTACCCGCTTTTGAAGTTTTTGGTGTCGGTGGGTCTTTGGCTGGTGTATTTCACCCGCATCAAGGGGCGGAAGCATATTCCCCCCAAGGGGGTACCGGTTTTGGTTTGCGCCAACCACACGGGCTACTCCGACCCGGTGTTTGTGACCCTGGCCTTCCCCTTCTGGCGCAGACTGTGCTACATGGCAAAGGCTCCTATTTTCAAGAAGAAGGTCATTCGTAAGCTCCTGGAAACAGTGGATGCTTTCCCGGTGGAACAGCGGTCCGGGGACGTGTCTGCCCTGCGCCACGCCATTGAAAAGGTGCAGGAGGGGACCCCAGTTTTGGTATTCCCCGAAGGGGCCAGAAGACTCCGGGGGATCGATAATCTGGATGCCCTGCCGGGGGTTGGTATGATCGCCGTGAAGGCCGATTGCCTGATCCTGCCGGTGTATATTACCCCCTACCTGACCCCCTTCCGTCGGAAAACGGTGGTGATCGGCGAAGCTTACAAGCCGGAGCGCCTGCCGGGAGAACGGCCGGGTGCCGCCTACCGCCGCATCGCAAACGAGACCCTGGAAAAGATCCGGGAGCTTGGCCGGGAAATTGGCGAGGGTTGGTAAATGGATAACCGACTGATCGTTGCCGAAAGTGCCGGCTTCTGCTTTGGCGTGGGCCGGGCGGTGAAAATGGCAGAGGAAGCCAGCTCGGATACCCCCATCTATACCCTGGGGAAGCTGGTACATAACGAAAGGATAACCCGGGACCTGGAAGAAAGAAAGGTTTTTGTCATCAACTCCCCCGAAGAAGCGCCGGGGGGCTCCACCGTGCTGATCCGGGCCCATGGGGTGACCCCTGCTTGCTATGGGGCGCTGGAAGCCCGGGGATGCCATGTGGTGGACGCCACCTGCCCCTGCGTAGCGAGTATCCATAAGATCGTCCGGGAACACAGTCTGGCGGGGGATACCGTGGTGATTGTTGGAGAAGCCAGTCATCCCGAAGTGGTGGGAATCGCCGCCGAAGGGGAGAACGTCCGGGTGATTGCCATGGGGGACGAGGCCGCAGTTCGGGATATTCCCCCCGAAAATCCGGTGATCGTCTGTCAGCAGACCACCGCCGACAGAGAAAAATGGATTTCTTTTGCAAAAATTTTCAAAAAGTACTGTACAAACCTTAAAATATTTGATACAATATGTTTTGCTACTGAAAAAAGACAGAAGGAAGCAGCAGAAATTGCCGCAAGAACCGATGTTATGATCGTCATCGGGGATAGGATAAGTGCGAACACAGGCAAGCTGGTGGATGTTTGCGCCCGTGCCGGTAAGCCGGTGTTCAGGATTGAATCAGCGGATGAAGTTGGTACTCTTCCCCAAGCCCTTTTTACGGGGAGCAACAAAATAGGAATCACAGCCGGGGCCAGCGTGCCCGCCGTTGTGATCAAGGAGGTAAGTCAAAAAATGAGCGAAGAACTCAAAAATCCGGTCGTAGAGGAAGAATCCTTTGCCGAAATGCTGGAGAACTCCATCAAAACTTTACATACAGGGGAAAGGGTA
>JAFYNU010000183.1 GCA_017547975.1 Clostridia bacterium | reverse complement strand
AGCTCGAAGGGCTGCTTGCTGCCCGGGGTCAGAACCAGCTTACCGGTGCAGATGATGGCGGCGCCCACGTTGGTCTTGACGGCTTCGGCGTAGTTTTCCAGGACGGAAGCCTCCAGAACTACCTGCAGGGGCTTGAAGTAGGTACCGTCGTTGAGCTCCACGAAGGCGAAGCTGCCGGAGTTGCGCAGGGTGCGAACCCAACCGCCGACGGAAATTTCTTTTTCGGAAAATGCCTCCGGGGAGGCAAACAGTTCTTTGACTTCGGTAAGTTTCATGGATGATTACCTCTAAAACGTTATGATATAATAAATTAAAGCAACTCGATGTTGTGGGCCTTGCATTCGTCCCGCATGCCCTCGGGCCAGACCGCGGCGTGAACCTCGCCGATGTGGGCCTTTTGGAGCAGGAACATGCAAAGTCTGGATTGGCCGATGCCGCCGCCGATGGTGTAGGGAAGACGGCCCGCCAGAAGCTCCTTGTGGAAAGCCAACTCCGCCCGGTCTTCGCATCCCGCAAGCTTCAGCTGACGTGCCAGGGATTCGGGGCTGACCCGGATGCCCATGCTGGAAAGCTCCAGGGAGCGGCCAAGCAGGGGATAATCCACCAGAATGTCGCAGTTCAGATCCCAATCGTCGTAGTCGGGGGCCCGGGAGTCGTGGGGCTTGCCGTCCCCAAGCTTGCCGCCGATGCGCAGGATGGCAACGGTGCCCTTTTCCCGGCAGATCTTGTGTTCCTTTTCGTGTCCCGAAAGGGTGGGGTAGGCTTTGCGAAGCTCCTCCGAATCGATGAAGAATACCTCTTCCCCAATCATGGGCTTCAGGGTGGGGTAGTAGCGCACCAGGTCGGTGTCGGTGTCGGCAATGGCCTTGACGATGCGGCGTACCGTGTCACACAGGGTGGCTTCGGTGCGGTCCTCCTCCCGGATGACCTTTTCCCAGTCCCACTGGTCCACGTAGACCGAATGGATGTTATCCAGCTCTTCATCCCGGCGGATGGCGTTCATGTCGGTGTAAAGTCCTTCACCGGGCAGGAAGCCGTATTCACGCAGAGCCAGGCGCTTCCATTTTGCCAGGGAGTGGACGATCTCCACGTCGGCACCTGCATCGGGTACGTCAAAGGCAACCGGGCGTTCCACACCGCTGAGATTGTCGTTGAGACCGGAGGTCCGGCTGACAAACAGGGGGGCGGAGATCCGTTCCAGATGCAGTTCCCGGGCCAGATTTCGCTGGAACATATCCTTCAGCGACTTAATGGCCCGCTGGGTGGTCCGCAGGTCCAGGCTGCTTTGGTATCCTTGGGGGAAGAGGAGACGAGATGAAGACATAAAGAGGGTCACTCCCAATCGTAGTTAATGAAAGATGGTTTTGGAATGAATGCAGAGAGGAACCGCCTTTTCTGGTATAGTATACTAAAGAATGGCGGAAATTGCAAGACGAAATTCCTTGTCCTGCAAAAGGGGTTTCTTATGCAAAATAACCGAATCAGGCGTTTTCGGCCAGGGCAGCCTTGAGAGCCTGGGCAATCTGGTCGGGGCAGGAGGTGGGCTTGAAGCCGCAGCGGACGCCTTCCATGCACTTGATGGCGTGGGTGGCTTCCATGCCTTCCAGGAGGCCGGCGATGCCCTTCAGGTTGCCGTTGCAACCCCCGGTGATCTGGACGTTGTGGATGATGCCGTTTTCGATTTCAAAGGTGTACTTGGAGGAGCAAACGCCCTTGGGAATGTAAGTGTAGGTCATAGGATGATACTTCCTTTCAAAAAAATACGCCGCACGGATTTCCTCCGAACGGCGTTAGTTTACGGTATGCGCCGGATCGGAAACAGCCTGAAAGCGCTTCCGTCCGCCTTGTTAAAAACTCAAAGCGAACGCAAGCGCCACAAATTCATGTTAGTAGCGACAGTAAAGCGTATCATGATGGCTTGCTCCTTCTCCGGGACTTTAGGAAAGTATAGCACAAAGCAAGTGCAATGTCAAGTAAAATCCTGAAAATCAGGTCAAGAAAGCAACAAAAAGAGGGCTGTCCCGGGTAAAAGGACAGCCCCTTTGCTTTTTGGGAGGGTGTATT
>JAFYNU010000182.1 GCA_017547975.1 Clostridia bacterium | reverse complement strand
TGACGCAATCAGCGAACCGGTATCGCTCTACGAACCGGTCTACTCGGATGGCGTGGATACGGTTTGTGTTATGGATCAGGTTTCCGATCAGGATAATACGGATGATCACTGGACCGAAAAAATCGCCTTAAAAGAAGCGATTGCACAGCTGGGGGACCGGGAAAGGTTTATTCTTGGGCTTCGCTTTTTTGAGGGGAAAACCCAAAGCGAGGTAGCGAAGGAAATCGGAATTTCTCAGGCCCAGGTTTCCCGGCTTGAAAAAGGAGCGATCAATCGCATTCGAAAGACCATATCCTCCTCATAAATCGAAACCAGCTTGCCTTATGGCAAGCTGGTTTGTACTTAGGCCAGTATCGAATAAAGAATGGTGACCAATACCACGATTAAGAGCATGAGCCCCGCGATAAACGGCACCAGCTTGAAACGTCCGGTTCGATTGGTGGTAACCGTTTTGTCCAGCAGGTGAGAACCGACAAGCGCCTTGGAAACCGGTTTGTAGAGCAGGAAGGTCAAAAGCACGTTGATGGTGCTTTTGAAAAGGTTAAAGGGCAGAAATACCGGAAGCAGCATGGCGGCCACAGCTTCCCGTGGTTGACCCATATAAAACGGAGTAAAGATATAGTTCCAAAGGAGCATCGAAAGAACGTTCAGGACACAGCCGAAGCCCAGGCCGATAATGGCTCCCCGGAGGGAACGATCTTTGCGATAAATCAGCACCGCAGGAAGCACAATACTTGCCGAGGAGATGATATTCATCAAAAGCCCCCAAAGGCCGGTGTCACTGATGGTGAAAAACTCCACCACCGAGACGGTTACGATGATTGCCATGGAGGCGGCGGGACCATAGATAAATCCGCCGATGATGATAATGATATCCTTTGGGTCGTATTTCAGGAAGGAAATCATGGGGATCCGAAGCAATGCGGTTGCCACAAAAGCAATGGCGGCAAATAGACCCAAAACAATGAGTTTTTTGAGCTTGCTGTGTGACATGGGCTGAGACTTAGAATTTGACATGGTGAACTCCCTTCTGCTTGCTCCCCCGGGAATAAAACAAACCCGGAGGTATGATGCATCCTCCGGGCAAGTAAAGCACAAACAAAACCTTCTGCCATCCGGACTATACCGTCGGCAACGGAATTTCACCGTTTCCACCGCAATGCGGGTCGTGGGCTTTGACCACCGGTAGGGAATTGCACCCTGCCCCGAAGATTATAGTTGCATTATAATCGATTCGTATCGATTTGTCAATAGATGATCAGGCAATCTGCAAAAGGAGTTTTAGCTTATCGCTGATCATGGCAATGAATTCGCTGTTTGTAGGTTTCCCTATTGTAGTGGAAACGGTATATCCGAACATGCTTTGCAGGGTATCCAGATTCCCGCGGTCCCAAGCTACTTCGATGGCATGGCGGATCGCACGCTCTACACGGGACGGTGTGGTTTTGTGCTTCTTTGCAATGTCCGGATAGAGAAGCTTGGTGATAGCATTGATGTATTCTCCATTTTCCACCGTCATGATGATGGCGTCCCGGATATAGTGATACCCTTTGATATGGGCCGGTACACCTACTTCATGCAGGATTGCGGTAATCCGGACGGTCAAATTCTGGCTGTTAAGATTTGCGAAGGGATTCATTTCCAAACTGTCACGTCTTCTCGAAGACAGCATGGTATGAAGCTTTTCAACCAGAATTTCAGGCTCTGTGGGCTTCAGAACAAAAAGCTCCACGCCCAATCTGCCGGCTACTTCTGCTGCCACCGTACTTGCAAAAGCAGACAGAATAACCGAGGAACATGAAAATTCATTTTCCTCCTTCAACCGGCGAAGCATATCCAATCCATCTACCTTCTTCAGCAGGATATCGGTTATGATAATATCCGGTTGCGTACGAAGTGCTTCCTGAACACCTTCCTCTCCGTCAATCGCCATGGCTACTACTTCCATTGTTCCGTCGGATTCGATGCCATCGCGCAGCAATTCCATAAATTCGCGGCTGTCATCCACCAGCATGATCTTAGTCTTTCCCATTCGTTTCCTCCTCGTCGTATATTATAAAGCACCGCCTTTGCGCCTGGCGGGTGCGCGGTTTCATGAAACATCTCGATATTACCACATTTTTCTGTGGGATGCAAGAGTTCTTGACTGTAT
>JAFYNU010000181.1 GCA_017547975.1 Clostridia bacterium | reverse complement strand
TACACGCAAAACCAGGTCATGATACCGTACCCGGTGCGGTTTTCCCAATAAAAAAATACGCGCCGTTTTGCGGCGCACACCGACATTGTCCATTGTCAATTTTCAATTGTCAATTGCGAAGCATCTATTGTCAATTACAAAACATCCATTTTTCACATTCCACATACGGAGGTTGCCCCATGCAAACGCCCGCTTCCTGCTTCGCCCGGGTCACCACCCCGGACCAAACCCTGGAAATTCCCTTTCGGGTCACGAAAGAGGAAAACGCCCTCACCCTGACCCTCCCCGCCGCCGAAGTCCCCGCCGGCTTCACCGAAATCGCCCTGCTTCCCGACCTTTTCACCCGCCGGGTGGGGGATCCGGGAAACTACGTTCTCCCCCGTTCCGGGTCGGGGGCCCTCACCTACTTCACCCCAAAACCGGAGGGCACCGAGGAATTCGACGCCGCCTTCCTGCCCATCATCGGCCTTACCCAGCCGGAGGGGGGCACCCTTTTGATTTTTGAGGGGATGCACCTGGGCGGCCACTTCCGGCTGTCCCTTTCGGGGGACACCTACTCCCTTTTCCCCGTGATCCGTTCCGACTACTCCACCCTCTTCGAGGACATATCCCTCAAGCTTTATTTTCTCACAGCCACTCAGGCTGCCTACCCCGCCATGGCCGCCCTCTACCGGGCATATAAGCTGGAGCAGGGCCATATCCGGACCATGGTGGACAAGGCCGTCGATCGTCCCCTGCTTGGCTACCTGGCAGAGGCCCCGGAGATCCGCATCCGCATGGGCTGGAAGCCCGCGCCCCCCAAGGTTCTTTCCCAAACCCGGGAAAACGAACCGGAAATGCGGGTCGCCTGCACCTTCGACCGGGTGGGGGAACTTTTGGACGAGCTCCACGCCCGGGGTCTCCCCAAGGCGGAATTCTGCCTGGTGGGCTGGAACAAATCGGGCCACGACGGCCGCTGGCCGGAAACCTTCCCGGTGGAACCCCAGCTTGGGGGGGAGGAGGGTCTTCGCCGGCTCATCCAAAAGGCGGAAGCCTACGGCTACAAAATGGTATGCCACACCAATTCCCTCGACTGCTACGAAATTGCCGAGGATTTTTCGGAGGAAATCACAAGCAAACAGCCCGACGGCACCCCCTACACCTGCGGCTGTTGGAGCGGAGGCCAGGCCTACCAGCTCTGTCCCACCAAGGCCATGGGCTACGCCAAACGGGACCTGCCCAAAATCCGTGACCTGGGCTTTGCCGGCTCCCACTACATCGACGTGATTTCCACCGTGGCCCCCCGGGACTGCCATGACCCCCGCCATCCGGTGACCCATGGGGAATGCGCCCGTCTTTGGAACGACGTGCTTGCCTACGCCGCAGACCTCTTCGGCGGCATTTCCTCGGAAGGGACCTACGACTTCACCTGTGGGGTATTGGACTACGGCCTCTACTCCACCTTCAAGCTGCTTTCGGGGCTTTCCCCCCTGGAGGACGATTTCATCCCCCTGTGGCAGCTCTGTTACCACGGCATCCTCACCTATAACCCCTCGGCGGACACGGTGAACTACCCCATCAAGACCCCCGCCGCCCGGCTCCGCTTCTACGAATACGGCGGCCGCCCCTCGCTATATATCTACTCGGCCTTCATGGATAACAACCATTGGATGGGGGACGAGGATCTGGTGCTGGATAGCGATGCCGACCTCCGGCGCACCGCCGACGTGATCCTGCGGATGACCGAGGAATTCTCCCCCATGGCCCACCTGCAATACGTGCCCATGACCGATCACAAAATCCTCGCAAACGGCCTTGTGCAGGTCACCTACCAAACCGGGGACACCCTCCGCCTCAACTACACCGATCACCCAATCGACGGCGTGCCCGCCGGCGACTTTGTGTATTCCCCTTCCCAGGCTCCCCTTGTCAGGGGAGCTGTCACCGAAGGTGACTGAGGGGTAGTCACCGTAGCCTATTTCACAATCGTCCACTCTTTGATCATACGGAGGTATTTATGAAATTTTCGGTCGGCTACCAGCTCACCGGGGACAACCGCTTTCTGGAAGCGATCCTTCGGCATAAGGAGCAGATCGGCGAGGTCTATTTCTCCTGGGGCAGCATGCCAAACGGCCGCCACGCCGCCACCCTCCACCAAACTCTCTCCCCCTGGGAGGCAAAGGCAAGGATGGAGGAGGAGCTTTCCATCCTTCGGGACGCCGGCATCTCCTTCAATCTGCTGCTGAACGGATCCTGCTACGGGGATCGGGCCCTTTCCAAAGCCTTCTTCCGGGAGGTTTGTGAAACCGTGGAGGAGATAGGGGCCAAATTCGGTCTTTCCTCGGTCACCACCACCGCGCCCCCCCTGGCCCACCTGGTAAAGGTAAATTTCCCCGAGGTTGCCACCCGGGCTTCGGTGAATATGGGGGTGGCCACCCCCCAGGCCGCCGAGTACCTGGCGGAGGATTTTGACGGCTTCTACCTGCCCCGGGAGCTGAACCGGGAGCTTGCCAAGCTGGAAGATTTTTCCGATGCCTTGGAAAAAATGGGCAAAACCCGGCATATTTTGGCCAATTCCGGCTGTTTGAGCCACTGCCCCGCCCGCTCCTTTCACGATAACCTGGTGGCCCACGAGGCCGGGGTTGCCGGGATGGATAACGCCATCCCCTTCCGGGGTCTCTGCGCCGAATGGCTGGGGAATCCCGAACACCGACGCATGATCCTTTCCCGCCTGAACCTGATCCGGCCGGAAGATCTGGTGCACTACGAGGAGCTTTGCGATTCGGTGAAGCTTGCCACCCGGGTCTCCCCCGACCCGGTCTTCATCCTGGAATCCTATGCCAACAGGGTCTGCCACGAAAACCTTCTGGATCTCACGGAACCCAACCATGCGGGGCACTTCTACCCCATGGTTCTGGAAAACGACAAAATCCCCCCGGAATACGGTCTCTATGCCGCAAGCTGTGCCAAAAAATGCGATATCTGCGGCTACTGCGGCCGGGTCTGCGATATGGCCGCCCGGAGCCTGGAAGACCTCTACGTGGCAAGCGCCGATTGCCAATAAGGCAAAGCGGGACGGTAGACCCATCCCCTTCGCTGTCGATACGTTTTTGTAACACCTCTGCGGCACAATGTTCCTACCCGCCCCGGGGGAGGGGCGGAAGGCAATGGCGGCGTATACGAAGTAGCCGCCACCTGGTACAAGCCGTATGAGCGACCGAAGAGGGAGCGACTTCCCACCCGAAAGCCACAAGAACACGGCAGGGTGTTTTACTAACTTGGGACAAAAAACGTACCCAACTACCGGCTACGCCGTTGGGGGTACGGGGGGAATCGGAACCCCCCGGGCTTCTTTGTTACTTTCTTCTCGAAGAAGAAAGTAACATGGTACAAAGGACACAAATTTTATTGGATCCAAAAACCCGCTGTAATGTTCCAGTAAGCATTACTCCTTAGTCTTCTACGCCGACAACATTTGCCCCCTTTCGGGACACCCCCATTGTTACTACCCACCACCCCCTACGCAGGGGATCTTTATGGGCGGGTACGAGTGATGGACTCGCTGTTTCCCGACCTGCCTTACCCCTTTGCATATCGGCAGTTCCGGGCCGGGCGACCCGGTCCCTACATAGCTTCCGATAACCTACTCGGCATCCCTTAACTTTCAACCGCATTCGCCCCCGGCGAATGTCAAAAAGGAGGAATTTACCCTTGTTAACCAGCCAAATGGTAAAAGACGCCGCCCTTGCCGCAGGTGCCGACCTGGTGGGCATCGGCAGCATGGACCGCTTCGCAAACGCACCCCCCGAAATGGACCCCCGTTACCTCTTCCCGGAGGCGAAAAGCGTGGTGGGTATGGTATTCCGCATTCCCCGGGGTGTTCAGCGGGGCATTGAGGAGGGCACCCAGTTCTACCAGTACCCCTCCATGGCCTACGGCGGCATCAACGAGATCTTCGCCCCGGCGGTGCTCTATCGGGTGGGTAAGGTCATCGAGGATGCGGGCTACGAAGCCATGCTCTACCGCAACACCGGCGCCCGGGGTGTGGTCAGCGACATGGACGCCTCCCCCGGCAACACCATTTCCCCGGAGGAACAAATCGAGGTCAGCCGCCACGCCGAAACCAACGCCGCCCACCACCGCACCGTGCAGTTCACCCGCCCGGTCCGGGAGGGTGCCGTGGCCCCCGATCTGCAGTTCCAGTTCCGCCTCGCGGCGGTTGCCTGCGGCCTCGGCGAGATCGGATGGAGCAAAATGTTCCTGACCCCCGAATTCGGCCCCCTGCAACGGCTTGCCTTCCTGTTCACCGATGCGGAATTGGAGCCCGACCCCCTCTATAACGGTCCTCCAATCTGCCGCATGTGCAAAGCCTGCGTGCGCTCCTGCCCGGGCAGCTGCCTTTCCGAAACCGAAAGCATCGTCACCTACGTGGGGGACAAGAGGTGCGAATGGGCCAAGCTGGATGAGTGGAAGTGCTACGCCTTCTACACCCACGCGGGCCGCTACTACAACCCCTTCGTGCCCAAGGAAGTGTTCGACAAAAACGAAAACGGGGAGCTGGACGTGCTGGAAGGCAAGGGAGAAGCCAACGAGGAATCGGTTACCAACGTCTACAAGGCCCTGGCGGGCTATTTCCCCAACTGGGTGGGCTACAACATGGCAAAATGCGGCGGATGTATCCGCGCCTGCGTTTCCATGCTGGAGAAAAAGGGCGGTGCCATGGAAAACCGCTTCAAGGCTCCCCTGCGCACCAAAAAAGAATGGAAGCTGGATCGGTAAAGGAGGACGGGTATGTTAACTGCTACACAAATCAAAGAAAAGGCCCGCTCTCTCGGGGCCGACCTGGTGGGCATCGGGGATATCGCCCTTTACGAGGGATGCGACCCCCAGCGGGATCCCCGATTGATCCTGCCCGCCGCCAAGTGCGTCATCGGCATGGGCTTCCGGGTGCCCCGGGGGCTTTACGAATTGATGCATTCCAAAACCCAATACTACAACTACATGACCCTGGGGGTCAAGTATCAGGACGAGGAACGGGCGGAAATCGCCCTTCTGAAAATGGCCGCCATGATCGAGGACGAGGGTTACGATGCCTGCGTCCAGCGCAACGTGTCCAACCTGCGGGTGAAGGGGGACAAATCCCAGAATCCGGAGGTATTTGATACCTACGAGCTCCAATTCGCCGAATCGGTGGAGCCGGGCAAACCCGCCCCGGATATCATCATGGATTTTGCAAAGTCCGCCGAGATCACGGGGCTTGGCAAAGCGGGCCTTTCGGGGGCGGTGCTGACCCCCAAATTCGGTCCCTACGTGCGCTTCGTCTTCATCGTCACCGACGCCCCCCTGGAGGTGGATGCTCCCTTCGCTACCGACCTTTGCGACGGGTGCGGGGCCTGCATCACCGCCTGCCCCGGCAACGCCATTTCCACCCAGGGAACCGACTCCTGGCAGTGCAGCGTTTACTACCGGGGTGCTCATAAATCCAATCCCTTCATGACCGATGCCTTCCTTTCGGAGGATCCCGACCGGGAAGCCATCCTGAACGGTGAAAAACGCTTCGATGCCGGGCTCGCCCGGGCTATCTACCCCAAGCTCAGATTCCTGCCCAATTTCAGCGGCTACGTACCCTGTCTTTGCGGCAAGGCCTGTGATTACGCCTGTTACAAACACCTGAAGGAGGTGGGTAAGCTTGACTGATCTCCGGGACAAACTGGTTGCCCGGCTCAAGGAACTGGGTGCCGATCTGGTCACCTTCGGCCCCATCAGCCGCATGAGCGACCCCAATATTTTGAAGATTTACCCCGCCGCCCAAACCGTCATCGGCATCGCCCTGCGGGTTCTGCGGGGCAGCTACCGGGGGGTGGAGGAGGGCAGCACCTTCTACCAGTATTCCACCACCGGGGTGGAGACCCTGGAGGAAACCATCCTCCCCGAGCTCCTG
>JAFYNU010000180.1 GCA_017547975.1 Clostridia bacterium | reverse complement strand
GGGGTGGCCAAGGGAGGCTCGGACAGAACCCCAATGGGTATCGGCGCTTCCGTTTGCAAATTCCACCAGATCGGCGGCATCCTGGATGTAGCGTTCCAATACCTCTCCTTCTGCAAATCGCAAATGGTGAGGGTCCAATCCGCCGCAGACCACCGGGAGCGGTTCGGCACCGATATCTTCACAAAAGAGGAAGTATTCGTAAAACCCAAGCCCAAGCGTTTGATGGTATTTCCAATTGTTTCGCCGGGGTGGTCGATTTTCCACGGGGCCGATTGTCTTTTTCCAGTTGTAAATTCCGTCTCTGGCATCCGGGTCCAAGACTCCGTCGTGGGTAAGGCAACCGCCGGGAAATCTTAGAAAATGCGGCTTCATATCGGCCAACGCCTGGGCAATGTCCCGGCGAAGCATGTTTGCCTGTCCCGGCCAACCATCGGTGGGCATGAGCGAAAGAAAAGCTAAGTCAAAGGCCCCATCCTCACCCAAGGTAAGGGTAACCCGTTCGGTGTGTCCGGTTCGGGTTGGGGTCAAAAGAGCCTCGTATTTATCCCAGGAAGCGGAAAGCTTGAATCGAACCGAATCGCCGGCGAGGGATACCGAAAGGGAGCAACAACTGTCGGATTTTGCCCAAAGGGTCAGACGGATGGGAATCCCCTCCTTGACCGGGATTCCGTCCCCATAACCAAGGTTTTCCATTCCTTCACCGGCAAGGCCGGATACGGCCCCGTAGCGGGGAGTATTCGGAAAAGGAGAACCGGAATCAAAGACCTTGATGGAGGCGTTCCCGACCGGATTCCAGGCGGTTAATGGGGTATAGTCGGCGTGATCTACCGGATCAAATTCAAAATCCCTGTTTTGCACCAGCTCGGCATACAAGCCGCCGTCGGCGGCATGGTTCAAATCCTCAAAGAATAAACCAAAGAGATTTCCAAGATCATGTCCTTTTTGAGTGGGGTCGATTGTAATTTTCATGTTGGTCTCCAAACGTAAGATCAATTATTGGAAGAGGGGAAGAAGCTTACTTCCTTCCGGCAGGAAAGCAATAAATTCGGAAAGCTCTGCGTGAACGGTGACCCATTTTCCTCCCTCATAGAGATCACCGTTTTGGGTCAACTGCCAGCGTCCCGCAGGTAGATAGACCTGTCGGGCGGTAGCGCCCGGTTCGGTAATGGGGGCAAAAAGGATTTCACTGCCAAACATATAGGCATCGTCGATGGTATAGCAGACTTCGTCTTCGGGGAATGCGTAGAACATGGGGCGCATCAAGGGGAGACCGGTTTTCGAAACGATTTCCATTTGCTCGTGGATATAGGGGCGAAGCCGCTCCCGGAGAGTGATCAGCTCCGCAATGATCTTGTAGGCACGATCTCCAAAACGCCAGATCTCATTGGGGCCGCCGCTGGGTTCTATGATACCGGGATGGCGGAGGGGCGCATCGGCTATTTTTTTGCGGGCACCGTGGAGCCGCATGACAGGGGAGAAAAGACCGAACTGAAACCAACGAACCAGAAGTTCCCGGAATTCTTCGCTTTGGGTATCACCCTGATGAAAACCGCCGATGTCGCTATTCCACCAGGGAATACCACAGACCGCCATGGAAAGGCCGCTGACAATGCTCTGCTTCAGGGCTTTCCAGTTGGAGGGTATGTCCCCGTTCCATACGGCGGCGCCGAATTTCTGGCTGCCGGGCCATGCTGCCCGGGTCAAAAGAATGATTTCACGATCCCCCTCTGCCTTCAGGGAATCATGGAACATCTTGACGTAGTAATAGGGGTAAAGCATGGCTGTTTGCGCTCCGTTTCCTGCATGGAAATGCAGATGCCAAAACTGTTGGGGGTGTACCTCCGGTTCGGCTTCATCCAGCCAATAGTTGTGGATACCCTTGTCATAATAGTTTTCCTTCACCCGGCTCCATACATAGTCGCCGGTTTCCGGATTGGTGGGGTCGATAAAGGTTTGCTGACCGTAAAAATTGAAGGTACCAAATTGACCCGATTCGGTGCGGATCAGCATGCCGTTTTCGTCCATGTGGGCAAAGTTTTCACTGTTGGGGTTGATGGTGGGCCAAATGGAAACGATGGGTTGGATACCCATTTCCCGAAGCTCGCGGCACATAGCCTCCGGATCCGGCCAGTAGGTGGGGTCGAATTTCCATTCACCCTGTTCGGTCCAATGGAAGTAATCGATCACGATGGCAGAAATGGGAATTCCCCGGCGCTTGTATTCCCGGGCAACCTCCAAAAGCTCGTCCTGATCCTCATAACGGAGCTTACACTGCCAAAAACCGGAAGCCCATTTGGGGAATACCGGGGCATAACCGGTCAAATCGGCGTAGATTTTAGCAACGTCTGCCGGCGTGTCACCGACCATAACAAGATAATCTGCCTGATATGTGCTATCACAGGACCAAAGCGTATGATTCAACGTGGTTTCACAGCGTCCCGGAGCGGGGTTATTCCAGAGGAAGCCATAGCCCAGGGAAGAATAGAGATAGGGGATTGTGGATTTGGTATTGCGGTGCAGAAGCTCGCTGGTACAACCCTTACGGTCAAAATAGTCCTGCTGTTCCTGGCCAAGACCGTAAAGGCGCTCACCCTTGTTGGATTCAAAGGTGACGGTTGTTTTGTAATGATCTCCTTCGGTGTGAATGAAGGCATTGTCGGCATCGTTTTCGTGGACGGTGCGAAGAATTTGCTTCCCCTTGCGCAAAAAAGTGATCCGACCGGGAAACCAGGGGCCGCAGTTTTCCACCACGGCGGAAATATCTCCGTTTTGGATGGTACAGACCGCTCCGTCACATGCAATGGTTGACTCGGCGGCCTTGGGGGGCAAAAGCGTCCAGTTCTCGTCGGAAATGCGGCTGTTACGTGTGGAGCGAACACGCAAGCAATTTGGACCGTATGGTTCAATCACGGTGAGCTCCTTGTTGGTTTTCAAAACGATCTGATTATCGTAGGTTTTTAGCATAAGAATGTTCCTCTCTTAGAAGGTGAAATTTCTTGGAAGGTGAAATTTGCTGACAACGCCAATGTAAAAGAGAATAAGGAAAGCTATTGTTTCGTCGAAGAAACCTCGTTTCGGGGGAGCGGGAGCAAATGTATGGCGAGATTCCTCCTTGAGTTTTGCCTTTGATTGGATTATAATAGATTCATAAAAGAAAATCAAGAGCTATATGGGTCGTAAGAGGAGGTTGTAGGAGCAACAATGAAGATTTTAGTTTTACACGGAAGCCCCCAGTTGCATGGTAATACGGCGGAGCTTTGCAAGCCCTTTTTGGCAGAGCTTCGGGAAAACGGCGCCGAGGTTCGCTACGTGACCCTGGCAAATAAAAAGATTGGCGGATGCCTGGGCTGTTACCGTTGTCAGGACGTGGAGGGGGAATATGGCTGTGTCCAAAAGGATGACATGGAGCTGGTGGTGAAGGATATCATCTGGGCGGATGTGATCATTCTGGCATGTCCCATCTACTCCTTCTATTGCCCCACCACCATGAAATCGGTGATGGATCGGCATTACGGGTTGAATAAGTATTACGGCAGCGCCAAGGGCTCCCTGTGGGCGGGAAAGTGTGTTGGACTGCTCCTTACCCATGGGTATGACGTCACTATGGGAACCGAAGCCTTTGTGACAGGGGTACGGCATCTCTGTACCCACTCCCACCTTCGCTATCTTGGTATGTATTCGGTTCGGCACGATGAGGATATTTCCTCCTTCCAAACTGAGGAAGCAAAGGCCGGGGCCCGTGCATTTGCCCGGCAGATCCTGAAGGGGTGAAGCGATGGAGAAAATGAATTACTATCCGGCGCTTTACCAATTGCTGTCGAAGGAATACAACTGTGATCCCGGGGATTTTTTGAAAAAGGAGAATATCCTGACCGAATCCCATCTGCTTACAGGGCGGCGGGTCTATTCGAAGGAGAGGTATTTCTTCCACATGGTGACCACCGGCGGAAATGCGGTGGTCACGGCAGATGAAAAACTGCATCCCTTCCTCCGGGAATTCATCCGGGACCGTGCGGGGCATTGGCTGTTTGAATTCCCAAATCTCCTGCCCCTGGAAGCGGAATTGAATCGGTTTGGTTATACCATGCCCCAATCCTACCACATGTTCCTTCCAACCTACCGGGCGGAGCCCAGGCGCAAGGACCCGGTGAAATGGTTTTATGAGGACGAAATCCATCGCTTTTACGGGCAGGAGTGTTTTCGAAATGCCATCAGCACGGCGTATAACCCGGATCGTCCCGACCGAATGGCAGTTTGCGCCTACGATGGGGACCGTATCATGGGAATGGCGGGATGTACCGAGGATGGCCCCGGCTGGATGCAGATTGGTATCGACGTCATGGAGCCCTACCGGTCAAAGGGGGTAGGAACCTACCTGGTGACCCTGATGGCTAATCGGATTTTAGACGAAGGGAAGATTCCTTTCTACGGAACAAGCCTTTCAAATTATCATTCCTGGAATATTGCCCTGAATGTGGGCTTCCGTCCCGCCTGGGTAGAGATCGGAGCAATGAAAAAATGAATCTGCAAAAGCAACGCAATATGACCACCATCTTCCTGGAAAGCAACGGGAAAATACTGCTTCTCTACCGGGAAGGGGGACGTGTGGTAAACCATCTGTGGGTGGGAAGCGCTGGCGGACACATGGAACCCGAAGAGCTCAACGATGCCGCATCCTGCGCGCTACGGGAGCTTGAGGAAGAATTGGGAATCACGCGGGAAGAAATCACCGACGTGAAGCTTCGCTATTTGACCACAAGCCTTGTCAAAGGGGAAATTCGGCTGAATTATTACTTTTTCGCAAAGCTTCCGAATGGGGAAAGCCGTAATCTTTCTTCCAACGAAGGGGAGCTGCGGTGGTTCACTCCGAAGGAAATCCCCGAACTTTCTATGGCGTTTACTGCTCACTTTGTTATGGAGCATTATTTCAAGGTGGGACAATATACCGACGAGCTCTACGGCGGGGTAACAAACCGGGAAAACGTGATATTTGCCCCCATGCCGGAGC
>JAFYNU010000179.1 GCA_017547975.1 Clostridia bacterium | reverse complement strand
CCGGCTTTACGGTATCCACCTGGAAGGACCCTACCTGAGCGTCAAGATGAAGGGCGCCATGGAGGAGCATCTGCTCACCGACGCCCTGCCGGAATACTACATGCCCATTCTGGAAGCCGGCGGCGACATCATCTCCCGCTGGACCATTGCCCCGGAGCGCAAGGGTGCCTTTGAACTGGCGGCTCTGCTCCAAAAACGAGGCATCGTGGCCTCCGCCGGTCACACCACCGCCTCCCCCGAAATTCTGGCAGGTGCGGCAAAGTCGGGTTTCACCCTGGCCACCCACCTTTACAACGCCATGACCGCCATGCACAAGGAAGGCATTTTCCGCCTGGCAGGTGCCGCCGAAGGCATGCTTTCCAACGAAGCCTACGACGTGGAAGTGGTTGCCGACGGCATCCACCAGCCCCTGGAAATCCTGAACATTGCCTGGCGGGTGAAGGGCAGTGACCGGATGGCTCTGATCACCGACGGCACCGCCGTTTCCGGTTGCCCGGTGCCCGAATCGGGCAAGTCCATCCTGGCCAGCCGGGAAGTCTGGATTGAAGACGGTATTGCAAAGCTTCTGGACCGTTCCGCCATTGCAGGCTCCATTGCCACCGGTGACGTGCTCCTGAAGAAGGGGCTTGCCGCCGGGATCCCCCTGGTGGACGTGGTGAAAATGCTCACCGCCACCCCCGCCCGCATCATCGGCGCCGCCGATTTCGGCCGCATTCAGGAAGGCTACCTGGCAGACCTTTGCGTGTGGGATGAAAACAACGACGTAACCCTGGTTCTGAAGGAAGGCCGGGAAGTGTACCGCAAATAAAGAAAGGAAGTTGACCTTATGAAATTTCCCCTTGGAATTATGGCCGATTCGCTCCGTATGCCCATTTGGGATGCGGTGAAAAAGTCCGCTGAGCTGGGTGCCAACGGTGTCCAGATCTACGCCGTCGGCGGCGAATTCTGCTTCGAAAACATTCCCGACACCAAGCGCAGTGAATACAAATCGCTCTTGGGCGACCTGGGCATCTCCATTTCCGCCCTGTGCGGCGACTTCGGCGGCCACGGCTTCCAGATCCCCGCCGACAACCCCAAGCGCCTGCGGGAAAGCCGCAAGGTCATGGACCTTGCCATTTCCCTGGACTGCAAGGTGGTCACCACCCACATCGGTGCGATCCCCCACGACCGCAACAGCGAACGCTACGCCATTTTACATGAAGCCGCCACCAAGCTGGGTGCCATCGGCGAATCCTACGGCGGTGTGTTTGCCATTGAAACCGGACCGGAAGAACCCGAACGGCTGAAGCAGTTTCTGGACGACGTGGGAAGCAAGGGCATGGGCGTCAACTACGACCCGGCCAACCTGGTAATGGTCACGGGCTCCGACCCGGTGAATGGGGTTTACACCCTGAAGGACTACATCGTCCACACCCATGCCAAGGACGGTTTGAACCTGGTCCCCTGCGATCCCGACATCATTTACGGTCCCGATGCACCCGATATCCTGGAAACCATTGCCAAGGTGGAATACTTCCGTGAAGTTCCCCTGGGCGAAGGCGCGGTGGATCTTGCCGGCTGGCTGAAGGCCCTGGAAGACATCGGTTACGAAGGCTTTGTCACCATCGAACGGGAACTTGGGGAAGACCCCATTGCCGACATTAAGAAGGCCGTTTCCTTCCTGAAAGCCCTGTAAGATTGATATCCCCTCCCCTTCCGATTTTTTCGGAAGGGGATAATTTATGCTTGACATCGTAACAATGTTATGATATCATATCGTCATAACATTGTTACGCAAGAAAGGAGGGGCGTTATGCCGGAGGATCTGATTTCCAAAAAGGAACTTTTGGACCGTTACGCCATTTCCTACGGGGCACTCTATCGATGGAAGCGGATGGGATTGATTCCAGAGGAATGGTTCATTAAAAAATCCACCGTCACCGGACAGGAAACCTTTTTCCCCCGCAGTTTGATTTTGGAGCGGGTAGAATGGATCATGTCCCGCAAGGACGACGCATCCCTGGATGAGCTTGTCAAAACCCTGGGCAAGGCAGAGGAGGAAAAGCGCTATCTCACCATCCGCACCCCCTTCGGGGACCGTTCCTTCGAACTGGGGGATATTCAAGCCATTCTTTTGGATTCCAGGGACGTAACCCGGGAAATTCTGGATATTTTGAACAGGAAGTAAGGAGAATTACTTATGGATATGAAAATTTCGGGCAGCGGCAGTATCCCCGCCGGGGAATACGAGGGGATTCACATCAGCGGCAGCGGCAGGATTGTGGGACCGGTACGGTGCGATAACGTCCACGTTTCGGGCTCCATGCACGCCGAGGACGGCATTGAGTGTAAAAACGATTTCAAAATTTCCGGCAGCGGACACGTGGCAAAGGCGGTGAAGACCGGCAGTATGTCGGTTTCGGGTTCGGCCCACGTGGGTCCCCTGACCGTCCAAAAGGAGATCAAGGTATCGGGGGCCATGCACGCCGACGGATCGGTCCATGCGGGTTCTATTCGGGTTTCGGGCTCCATGCGGGCTGAGGGAGACGTGGAAGCCGAGGAGATCCGGGTTTCCGGCATGGCCAACTGCAAGGGACTTTTGAATGCCGAAACCATCGACATTGAGTTTCAACGGGGCATGGAGATCGATTCCATCGGCGGAAGCACCATCCGCATTTACCGCCGCCTCATCGAAAACACCAAAAGCATCCTTCCCCTCTTTTCCTCCCTGGTGAAACGGACCTGGGGCTTTGTCACCACAAATACCATCGAGGGTGACATCATCGCCCTGGAGGGCGTCAAAGCAAAACGGGTGTCGGGACGCGTGGTTGCCATCGGGGCGGATTGCCAGATCGATCTGGTACAATACTCCGAAAGTATTGAAATCGACCCCTCCGCCAAGGTTGGGCACATCGAGAAGATTTGACCATCAAAAAAGCTCCCATTCGGGAGCTTTTTCACTTTATTTCACTTTTCGGAACCACAGAAGTTGCTCCAGCGGTGTCTTCATGCGAAGAGTCTGCCCACCGGCATATACTTTTCCATCCGTATCCTGCCAATTTCCATCCGGCAAAACGATATTCTTTTCAAAGGTCCCCTTGGTCACCACCGGGCAAACCAAAATATCCTCCCCAAGCAGGAATTCATCCTTCACCGTTTCATATCCGCAACCCGGATATCCATATTCCAACGGCCGGATAATGGGTTCACCGGTCTGTTCCGCATTCGAAACCAACACGATGATTTCATCCCCCATAGCTTTGTGGAGTTGCGCCGCCCCAAGAACGTGATTCAGCGCCTCCTCCGACAGAGCCCGCCAGGGAGCCCAGGAAAACTGCATCATGGGAAAGAGGGCTGAAGCCTGAGCCATACGGATAAACAATTCCTCATCCACCACAAAGCCGGGCTTATATCGGCAGGACCATTCCCCGCCGCCGATCATATCGGGGCAGACGAAGGGATGTCCCATCAGCCCCTGCAACAGGGAGCAGGGGACAAAGGTGTTAATTCCATTGCCTTCCCAGGTATGGTCCCGATCCAAAAGGCGCTGTATGGTGGCCTTTCCGCCGCCTTTGAAGGTGTCCTTGTATTCGTGGAAGCGATATCGGGAACCAAATTCGTTCCAAGCAAGGTTCAGAGCCTCCGCATCATGGTCGGGGGCGGCGGTACCATTTTGAATGTTTTCGGGATGATACATACCGTATTCCCCGCCGTCGAATTTGAAGCCGTCGATCCCGTACTCCCGCATCAGGGTCTGCAGCTTTTGGTCCATGTACGCCCGATCGCATTCCTTGCGCATATCCAGAATGGCAGAGTAGCCATTCCACCATTCCACCAGGGCAATCTTCCCCTCCGCTGTGCGAAGGAAGAGATTCTGTGCACCGTTGACGTTGAGTCTGGCGTGATAAGTACTGATAAAGGCCTT